>MWCE01000210.1 GCA_002069895.1 Bacteroidetes bacterium ADurb.Bin234
AAAACCATCATTACGGGTAAAACAGATTTTAATGAGTTATGCGATAAGGTCAATAAATTGTCGAAGATTGATAAGAGAGTCGTAAGTGAGGTATTGACTTACGCCTGGCAAGTAATGAAAATTGAGATGGCACACGGAAAAGCCATAGAAAATGTTGACAAAACATGCTGTTATATACAGATTACAAGCAAAGCCAAAAAGGACAAAGACGATGTGAGCATTAAAAAGTATTCTAAACGGGAAATCATCGTTAAACCCAGTTCGTCTTTTTTGAAAATCTTCGAAAAGTTGAGGTATATTGAGAAGAGAGAATGATAGTAGTTGTCAGTTGTCAGTTGTCAGTTCTCAGTTTTTCTGCGCGTTGACTTGCGACCTGCAACTTCATTCTTAATTCTTAATTTTTAATTGATATTTTCTTTGCCCACGGATTAACACGAAATATCACAGATTGTAATTTTTACATTAAAGAAGCGAGGTTCAATTTTAACCGTAGAGAGCGCAGAGATTTACACAGAGGACGCAGAGGTTTAAAAAGTTGTCAGTTTTCAGTTATCAGTTTTTCAGGCGTTTCCACACTTTTCTCTTTTCACTTTTCACTATTCACTTTTTCAGCGCTTTGTCATTCATCCTCCGACTTCTGACTTCCGACCCTCGGTTTTTTAAATTTTATTTGTTCTTTCTTACATTCATTCATCATTTAATAAATTTATGTACTTTTGCAGCCGAAAAATTTAACATTCCTTGTCTATGTCAAGTTTATTAGAGACTAAATCAAGAAAATTAAACAGACAACATTTTATATACAAAACCATTAAACCGGTTCGTCAACGTTTAATATTAATCCCTATTACTTGGTTATTAAGCATTCCTTGCGCCATTTATCATCGTTTAAAGATAAACAAGAAAAACATGAAGGGATTAAAGCCCCCTTATATTTTATTATCCACCCACATGGGATTCGACGATTTCAAGGTTATGACCATGGCAATTATGCCTTACAGGGCAAATTATGTTGTAGCAATTGATGGTTTTGTGGGTATTAAATGGTTACTTGAACAAATTGGCGGCATATCCAAACGTAAGTTTACCAACGATTCACAATTAGTCAGGAATTTGCATCATGTTTTGCAAGTGAACAAAAACATTGCCGTTATCTATCCCGAAGCGCGTTATTCCATTTCGGGCACAACGGCCATTCTACCTGAATCCCTGGGTAAACTGGTTAAATTAAACCAATTACCTGTAGTGGTTTTAAATTGTCATGGGCATCACCTGGCAAATCCTTTCTGGAGTAAATACAGGCGTTACGTGCGCTATATTACTGATATGGAACAAATCATCAACAAAGAGGAAGTTTCCAGTCTATCGATTGAAGAAATAAACAGCCGTATTGAAAAGGCTTTTTATTACGATGAATGGAAATGGCAAAAAGACAATCATATCGTTATAAAAAACAAGAACAGGGCCAGCGGATTGCATAAAGTTTTATATCTCTGTCCGAATTGCCATTCCGAAAGCAAAATGCAAACGGAGAAACATCTTTTATGGTGTAGCGAATGCGGCAAAAAGTGGGAAATGACCGAATTGGGAGAATTAAAGGCATTGGAAGGTAAAACCGAATTTTCACACATCCCCGATTGGTATGAATGGATCAGAAGTTGTGTGGCCGAAGAGGTGAAAGCCGGAAATTACTTTTTTGAAGACGAAGTGAGAATTTACAGTTTGCCGAATCCTTACGGTTATATTTATTTAGGCAAAGCCACCTTACAACATTCCAAAGAAGGCTTTAAGCTTTTTGGAACATTAGATAAGGGTGATCCCATTAACTTTGAACTACCTCCTCCCAGTACTTATTCCATACATATTGAATACGAACACCTATGCAGAGGTGATTGTGTGGATTTATCCGACTTAAACAACACATTTTTCGTGTATCCTACCAAACAAAATGTGGTAACCAAAATTCATTTCGCCGTTGAAGAAATCTTTAAACAACTAAAAGATAAACCTGCTAGTATTTTATAAACTTCAAAGGTCGGCTGTTGCCTTGCTTATCAATTATCTGTAGGAAATAAACACCTTTGGATAAAAAGGAAACATCAATTTGCATGCTTGATTGTTTCATTGAAAATGTTTGCAAGTGTTTTCCGTATAAATCGAATAATACTATTTGTTTAATTAAATTATCGGGCACAGACGAGGAAAATGAAAGGGTAATCATATCGGTAGCCGGATTGGGGAAAAGATAAAATCCCGGATTCTCTTCACATTCATTGATAGCCGATTGCAGAAGCATGTTATAAGCCAATTTAAAATCGGGAATGCCATAACCGAACAAAGTATCGGGATTAGCCGACAAATGAGCGCTTTGCCTGACGGCATCCATGATTTCACGGTTGTTTTTTTGAGGGAAAGCCTGCCACAAACAAGCGCATAATCCTGCATTGACAGGTGATGCCAAGGAAGTGCCGTTTCCTTTTGATATAGAATCTTTGTAAGAACAAAAGGCGGTTTGCCAGCCGACAGTGGTAATATCGGGTTTAACACGTAAAAATTGACTACTGCCACGTGAACTGAAATCGGCAATCACACTATCGCTATTCATGGCAGCCACACACAAGGCGGCCGAAGCATCGGAGGGAATGGAAATATAATGCCAGCTTTTATCTCCTTCATTACCTGCTGCTATCGATACTATGCAACCTTTTTGCACCAATTTCGTCGCGGCAATGGAGGCTACGCTGCGTTTGCCATTTAAATCGGAAAAAATATGATTCTGCTCTGTTTTATCAAAATAAGCATAACCTAAAGAAGAGTTTACCACATCGGCACCTATACTGTCGGCATACTCCGCTCCCACTACCCAATAATATTCTTCCAATATATCTTCATAATCGGTCATTTCCGTTCGAATCAAGACATAATCGGCACGAGGAGCCGTTCCTACAAACAGATAAGGTTCTTCAACCGCCATGACCGACAACACGCTTGTGCCGTGAGTTCCGCTACGAAAAGGATTGTAGCCGGGTTGATGTGCAGCGTCATAAATCCCTTTCAGACGTCGGTTTTGATGCAGGGCGTTAAATAAAGTAAGAGAGTCTAATCGATCATATCCGTTATCGAGCAAAACGATCAACATTCCTTCTCCCCTATAACCGTGATTATGCAGAAATTGTCCGTTATGAACGGCTATTTGCGCTGCCGCCGACCCATAATACGATAAAGAAGACGTGTCAGTATCAAATGAGGCCTGTGAACGATGATAGTTATGAGCAATGTAATCATCGCTTGTCGAAAAACGGCTGTAATCAACCAAATGCAACTTTTCTACTTGATCAACAAAAGGGTAGTATCGTATTAAGTCTAAAACAGATTCGTTATCGCATTGAATAACAACATAATTCATCCATTTTGATTGCGCTAATAATTTCACCGATTCAAAAGCGGTTACGGTATTAATATATAAAGGATTGATAGGAATATCTTCTTCGGTAACAGGAATGTTATAACGTTGTCGTTTTTCAATGGCTTTGGGTGAAAGAAAATCTTGCGGAGCATTCGTGCTGTAAGGAGAAAATAGTTTATCGGTAAAAGTAACCACGTAAGCATCGGGAGCTTGCGAAAAGGCATTTCCAATGATTAAAATGAAAAATAAAACGATACAATTTCTCCTATGCTGTTTCAATGTTTAAACGATTTATTAAAAAAGCTATGCCTTAACGACATAGCTTTATAGATTATACTAATTATTCTTTATTTCACTTTTGCTGTTTCAGCAATCATATCGATTATTTTGCTTGAATAACCCCATTCATTGTCATACCAGGCAACCAATTTAACAAAATGTTCATTCAACATAATGCTTGCGTTCACATCGAAAATGGAGGTATGAGAATCGCCGATAAAATCGGTAGAAACCAAGGCTTCGTCTGTAAAGGTTAAAATACCTTTCATTTCATTGATTGATGCTTTCTTAATGGCAGCGGTAATTTCTTCGAGATTGGTAGCTTTTTCCAAACGACAAGTTAAATCGACTACCGACACATTGACGGTCGGAACACGAAACGACATGCCTGTTAAACGACCTTTTAATTCGGGAATCACTTTGGTAACGGCTTTAGCAGCACCTGTTGAAGAAGGAATAATATTGCCGAGGACAGCACGTCCGCCGCGCCAATCTTTAGCCGAAGGACCGTCGACAGTTTTTTGTGTTGCCGTTGTGGCATGTACCGTTGTCATCAATCCTTCTACTAATCCGAAATTATCATGAACCACTTTTACCAAAGGAGCCAAGCAATTGGTAGTACAGGAAGCATTGGAAAATATCTGTTCTCCTTTATATTGTTTATGATTTACACCCATAACAAACATAGGGGTATCGTCTTTCGACGGAGCCGACATTATCACTCGTTTTGCACCTGCTTTGATATGTGCTTCGGCTTTTTCCTTGGTTAAAAACAAACCTGTTGATTCTACCACATAATCGGCACCTACTTCATTCCATTTTAAATTAACGGGATCTTTTTCGGATGTAACCCTGATGGGACGACCATTAACAATGATTTGCTTATCATTACTTTCAACCGTTCCGTTAAATCGTCCGTGAACTGAATCGTATTTTAACATATAAGCCATATAATCGGGCGACAATAAATCATTGATCCCCACAATTTCGATATCATCTCTTTGCATAGCTACTCTGAAAACTAAACGACCAATTCGTCCAAAACCGTTAATACCAACTTTTATCTTGTTCATTACTAATGATTTTTATATATATTATTAATTTTTATTTCATTTTTTTAATTGGTGCAAAATTATAATAAATAAAGATGTGAATCAGCATTTTTTTCCACTATTGTCCGATAAATTTAAAATGATTCTTCGTTTCACTAAGAATGACAATTTTAAGCTTTCTAAAGAGAAGATTAAGAGGATAAAGGGATAAATAATGACAAAAAAAGCAAGAGAGCTGGCTCTCTTGCAAATCAATATTATTATAAAACAAACAGAAAATACAATGAATGTAATTAACTGTTTTAAGCAAACAAACTTTCGATTGTTTCTTTGTAGCGTTCTTGCACCAATTTTCTTTTCACTTTCAGGGTAGGTGTTAAGATTTCAGTTAACTGCGACCATTCGTCGGGAACGAGTTCAATTTTTTTAATCTTTTCCGTTTCACCGAAAAAGGCGTTATACTTTTCAATTTCTTTGAGGAATCGTTGACGAATAACCGGATTCTTAACCAATTCTTGGGGTGTAGTGTAGGCAACATCATGACGTTGACACCATCCTTTTAAGAAGTTAAAATCGGGAGCAATTAAAGCAACGGCAAATTTCTGGTTTTCACCAAACACCACTATGTTTTCAATAAAAGGCGATTCGGCAAATTTTTCTTCGATAACTTGTGGATTGATATACTTACCGAAGGATGTTTTAAAGATGTTTTTTAATCTACCTACCAATACCAATTGACCTTTGTCGGTAAACTTTCCTAAATCGCCGGTATGGAACCATCCGTCTTTATCGATAACCTCTTTGGTTAATTCTTCATCTTTATAATAACCCAGCATCACATTATGTCCTCTACAAATCACTTCACCGCTGGGCGCAATGTCGACTTCCACTCCTTTTAAAGGAAACCCAACGGTACCGGCTTCGCGACCGTCTTTGGCACGACAACTCACGGCAACCACCGGCGATGTTTCGGTTAGTCCGTAACCTTCAAATACCGGCATACCAATGGCGGAAAAGAAAGAGGCCAAACGGGCTTGTATGCTGGCTGCTCCAGACACGACAATATCGAAATTTCCTCCTATATTCTTTCTGATTTTGCTGTAAACCAATTTATCGGCAATTTTATGCTTTTGATTATAACACCAACTCCTGTTATGATCTTGTATTTTGTATTGCCGTGCCAAACGAATAGCCCAATAGAAAATTTGTTTTTTAAGCCCTTTTTGATTGGCACCGGAACTATAAATCTTATCATAAATCTTTTCGAGCATACGCGGCACAGTCGACATCATGGTAGGATGTACTTCTTTGATATTCTCGGCTATGGTACCAAGGTTTTCAGCATAATAAACAGACATACCTAAAAATTGATACAAAAACACCAACATTCTTTCGTAAGCATGACATAAAGGCAAAAAACTTAAAGCAATTTTCGACCACTCTTGAGGTGTATCTTGTAAACTTAAAACTTGCTGTACGACATTATTATGAGAAAGCATAACCCCTTTGGGCGTACCGGTTGTACCGGAAGTGTACATAATGGTTGAACAATCATTCGCTTGCACTTTTTCTTTGCGGATAGTAAGCTCCTCGGGATTAGGATTTTCTTTACCCAAGACTATCAATTGTTCTAAATAAGGAAACCGTTCCCTATTAATAAATGTATACACCGACTTTAAATTGGGTGTTACGGGAAGGATATGATCGATTTTATTCATCACTTCGTGTCCTTCTATCATCGCTAATTTAGCTTCGCAATGGGTTAATATGTATTGATATTCCGATTCGCTGATGGTAGGATAAATAGGCACACTAACAGCCCCTATTTGCATAATAGCCATATCAATCATATTCCACTCAGGACGGTTGGTACTTATAATTGCCACTTTATCGTTGGCTTGTATCCCTAACTTAATCAAGGCATAACTGATATTATTTGTTATTTCGATATATTCATCTATGCTGTAAGTACGCCATTGTCCGTTTTGTTTACCCGCCAATGCAATCTTTTGTTCCGGATGTTTTTCTTGATAATAATCAAGAATGTCAAATAATCTTCTAACTTTCATATCTATATCTTATTATTTTATATTAAAAAAATCACCTATTAAGGTAAATGTTTTATTAAATGATTCGTTTATAAGTTCTTTTTGGGATGTATTATTCACCGGGAACGGTTGTTCATGAGAATATCCATAATTATAATCCAATTGTATGACATGTTGTTTCGAGAAATCTTTTCCTACGGCAGCTTCAATCCCGTCATAAGGGATAACAGTATCTTTTTGTAAAGAAATGATTTGCATTCTATCGCCCATCATATTAAAAAAGCGATAGCGTTCTTCTTTATTCACATCTTCCATCAACATGCTGGAAAATGATTTATAAATGGTATCGTTTTGTTGCAAAGAAAAGATTTTATCTAATTGTGTTCTATTGGTATAGAATGCATACAAAACTTTATAACACACATTATCCATTATGTTTCTCGACAAACCGTTCATTTTATCAAAAAGCGAACCTCCGCAGAACAGAAATGCCCTGGTACCCGAAAATAAATATTCGGGATTAGACATTAACATAATTTGTGTTAGCATGGCACCGATAGAATAAGCAAAAATATCCACTTGACTATCGGCATGAAACAAAGGATGTAAACCTGATTTAAT
>MWCE01000211.1 GCA_002069895.1 Bacteroidetes bacterium ADurb.Bin234
AATAAACATTAACTCATGTCTGTGTGCTTATAGCCTTGTTTCAAGGCAAGTAACATTGGTCGATTTGCAAACGGGGTACAAGATGTCCACCACAAAAATACCCGACCTTTACGCTATTAAATAATTTCTTTATGTAATAATTTAGCAGCTTTTTCCATTTCTTTTCGATGGTAAAGCAATTTCCTTTCGATTTTAATAGGATCATAAATACATACTAAATTCGGATTATAAGGTTTCTTTTCTTTAAGCATATTCCAAATTATAACAAGGATTTTCCTTCCTATTGCTACTACTGCTTTTTTATTTGATTTACGCATCGATAATCGGTGATATTTTTCCATAAAATAGGATCCTTTTGTTCTGGATGCTGCCCAAGCTACTTGTATTAATACGACTCGCAGGTATTTATTCCCTTTGGTAATAGCTTTACTTTTAAATTTTCCGGCACTTTCATCATTTCTTGGACGCAATCCCGCCCATCCGGTTAACTTTCCGCTATTTTCAAAAACACTCATATCTGCTCCTGTCTCGGCAATTAGGCAAATAGCCGTTATCTTACTAACACCAGGAAGGCTTTGAAGTAAAACCATTTCATCCTTATAATGCTCTTCACAAATACGCTCCATCTCTTCTACACATTCTATTGTCTGTCTTTCAAGATTGTCATAAATCTCTTTTTCCCATTTTAAAACTTTGCGATGATGATCCTTTATATATCCTGTCAAGGCTTCCCGTAATTTACCACTTTGTTTGTTTTTTGTGTTTCCATATACTAGTTTCATTAAATTATCAGGATTAGTTTCTCCTTTTATTAATGCGTCAATTACCATAATCACACTCTTATTGGTTAATTTGCTCACACAACTGCTAATACGGATATTTGCCATAACCATGATTCTATCCATTTTTGTAAGTAATTTACATTTATCTTGCTGCAACTTCATGTATTTACGCGTGTAGAAACGTAATTCCTGTATAGTTGAATTTGGAATCACACTCCCTCTTATTAAGTTCTTATGTAATAGAGTGGCTATCCATTGTGCATCTTTAACATCACTTTTTCTGCCAGGCATCTGTTTTATTAAAAATGGATTTACTAATGTTAATTCAAACCCCATTTCTAATAAGATATTCCAAACAGGAATCCAATAAATACTTGTGCTTTCCATAGCTACTCGTTTTACTCTTTCTGTCATCAAATACTCGCCCATTTCATAAATAGCTCTTGTCGTAGAATCAAAAATTTTTACTTCCGATGTTGTTTTTCCGTTATAAATTGAACAAAAAATACTATCTTTGTGCACATCTAAACCGCATACTTTCATAATTGTAATGTATTAAAAATTAAATATAAAAAATTAAAATTGAGACGTACCTTAGTGGTTAAGCTCGCTGCAAAATTATGAAAGTTGCGGTTTCTTTTTTGCGAAGCAAAAACTATTTTTATCTGTCTGTGTGTAATTAGCCAATTTTATGTATATTGCAAAAATAAATTCAAGTTATGTACAAGCGAAGATAGAAAACATTATAACGTAAAAAAATAAAAATTTTATGATTAAAGACGTTAAAGAAAATATTGAATGTTGTGATTTAAACCAAATAGTTTTTGATTTTTATAAACCACTAAAACGATATTTGATTGGAAAAACTAAATATAAAGAAACAGCAGAAGATATTGTTCAAGAAGTTATGCTAAAAGTAATATCTGCTCATCAAAAGAATTTGCAGGTAAAAAATTTAAAAGCCTGGCTATATCAAATAGCACGAAATACGTTAATTGATTATTACAGAAATTTTAAAAATCAAATTTATGAAAATGTAGATACTGTAGATGAAATGTTTTTTTATACGGAAGATGAAACATATAATTCCGATGATTTTTTGATTCCTATGATAAATTTGCTACCGCAAAAATACAGCAAACCATTATTTTTAAGTGATATTGAAAACTTACCACAGAGTGAAATAGCTGAACAATTGCATTTGTCTCTATCTGCGACTAAAATGAGAATACAACGCGCTCGAAAGATGCTATACGAATTATTTATAGAATGCTGTGATATTGAATATACAAAGACAGGAGCTTTTTTAAATTGTAAAATTAAAGAGAATTGTTCCCAATTGAAAAATTCAAAATAAAAATACATAAATTTGTGTCTTTTTTAAATTTCTTTCGTCTTCATAATAAATTTTAAATTTATAAAATATGAAACGTAAGTGTAAGCTTGTTCCCATTATTATTGGGTTTTTTTCCTCTATTTTAGCCTTTCTAGGTATTGTAACCTGCTGTGGTTTACCTATTATTGCAGGTATATTGGCATGGTTAGGAATTGGAGCATCCCAACTTAGTTTTTTTGCTGAATATAGAATTTGGTTTATTATTATTGCTATTGTTGCATTATTGTTTGGTTTCTATCAGGTTTATTTCAATTCAAAAAAGGTGCCGTGTTGTGAAACTCAAGATAAAAATATTTGTTGTTCTGATAGTACCAAATCCAAATCTAAAAAGAAATCTAGGTTATTTGAGAAAATCATTCTTTGGTCAGGTACTGTGTTTATTGTAATCATGTTTATCGTGAGTAATCATGAAAAGAAATCCACAACAATGCCACAAAATTCAGAAGAAATTCAAAGAGATAGTGTTTCAACTTGTTGTCCAAACTAAAAAAATAAAGAAATGAATACAATACTAGACATACTACAATACTTTGTAACAATAACTATTGAATTGATTGTACTTTTCATGCTAATAAGTGCAATTGTAGAATTTGTTTTTATGTACGTTTCTGAAGATAAGTTGCGAAAATACCTATCTAGTAAAGGCATTTGGGGTAATATAATGGCTGTACTATTCGGTGCGGTTACACCTTTTTGTGCATGTTCTACAGTTCCAATGACTCTTGGATTGCTGAGAGCTGGTGTTCCTTTTGGTGCAGTTATGTCTTTTCTAATTTCATCTCCATTAATAGATCCGCTGGTATTTACATTGCTTGTAGCATTTATGGGATGGAAGGTTGCCATTGCATTTTTTATTTTGACTTCTGTTTTTTCAGTTTTTTTCGGAATACTACTTGAAAAAATTGGATGGAAAAATCAGGTAAAAGATGTGCGTATAAAACAGGGTTGTTGCCATACAGAAGAAATTAACAAAAGATCATTACCATTTAAAGAAAAAATAAAACTATCCTTTGTGGGTGCATGGGGAAGTTTGCGTCCTATATTGATTTATATGTTTATAGGAATTGGAATTGGTGCTGCCATATATGGATATATGCCCAGTGACTTTATATTAAAGATAGCAGGCCCTGATAGTGTATTTGCAGTACCGGCTGCAACTCTTATAGGTATCCCTTTATATCTAAGAGTCGAAACAGCAATACCTATTGTGATTTCACTGATTGCAAAAGGCATGAGTGTTGGGGCTGCAATAGCATTTTTAATTACTGGTGCTGGTGTCGCGATACCTGAGATTAGTTTGCTTGCAGGTATTTTTAAACCTAAATTGCTTGCAGTATTTATTGCGGTAGTAATTATTACTGCATTAATTACAGGTTACATATTCAATATAATATTTTGACAATAATAAAAGAAAAAAATGGAAAAGAAAAAATCAAAAGGTTTGTTTAGTGCTTTATTTACACTCAAATCAAATTCAGGTTGTTGTAATATTCAGTTTGAAGAAGTTCTTAATAGAATGATTTAACCAAGGAACAAACAAAAGATAGTCTTGGAATCAAGAATAATGATAGCAAGAGTTCTTCAGATAAAAATGAGAGTAATAATACATGTGATCGTGGATGTTGTTAATTGGAGTAGAGTTGTTTAAATTGTAAAAACATTGTACAAACAACTCTATTAAAGATAAACACTAACACATTTATTTTGTTGAACATTTTTTGTTTAAATCCATATTATGATTGATTTTTAACTGTAACGCAAATTTATTTACAAATTGTATTTCTTCGACTTTATGAAATACAGGGATATCAATTAATAGCGAGAAAAAAGTATTTTTCTTAGCAACAAAAGTTATATGTGGTGTTAGGGAAATCGTTTGATAACCGGTTCCATACAATTCTTGATTATTCTCTCGTTTTGAACGAGATTTATATTCATAGCTTGCTTGTATGCCAACTATTAGACTTTCAAGGGCTTTATAGTTAGCATCTGCCGAAAGAAATAATGTATTCCCGTATTTATAGTTAAAATTATATGATTTAATGCGTTGAGCATATTCAAAAATATTAAAGGAAGTAATAAAAAATCTTTTAGGTAAGTTCGTATAAAAATATATTCCACCGCTATATCTGAAGCTTCCTGATGATGGTTGTAAGGATATAGGTAATTTTATTCCATTGTCCTCACAATCAAACTTCCCTACCGGAAATTTAACATTAAAATAAGGGGCTAGTTCTATCCCTTTTCGGCTATGAACATAGGCTTTATAACTTATTGAAAGATCAAGATCTCCTATGCCTGAGCCATTAAATTTTCCAAATAAATCACTTTTAAATGTTTCCGTTTTGTTTATATAATAACCTAATGAAATAGATGCCGATAAGCGTTTTGTAATTCCATATCCAATATTCACATTCAAATAATTATAATTGGAATTCTTGAGTGCAGTCGGGAATTCAAGAGTGGTTTTATGCATTTCTTCATAATAAGTATCTGAAAAGCTAAACCTATAATTTAGTCCAACTTTCATTTTTTTTGCTTCTATCGTATTGTCCGATGTTGATACAGATATGGGATTCCCTGCTCCACAACACTGCGCAAATATAACATTTTGAAATAGTAAGATATTTAGTATAAATATCAAAAATAATTTCATTCTTAATACCTCGTTTTAACTTCTATATTAATACTTTTACTTACATGTCCGGAATCGTTGGATGCTTTACATGTAATAGTATTTACTCCAATACACGAATAACATCCCCAGTAAATAACTTCATTACCACTACCTTTTAGGGTTCCACTATTTTTTTGCCATTCATAAATTAAATTTTCACCTTCTACAACGGCTTTAATATAAACTGTGTCAAATACTTTTACACTATAGGAGGAAGCTTCCAAACTAATAAATTTTATGGCAGATGTATTATCTTCATCTATCGGATCAACATATTCTTTTTTGCAGGAAGTTAAAACAAATAACACTAATACTACACTAACACTCAGAAAAAGCTTTTTCATATTGTTTTCATAAATTTTAAAAATGCTATATTTATTTCATCTCTGATACGACGATAAACACTTAAAACATATTCCGCTTCTCCGTGTGCATCGGCAGGGTCTTCAAATCCCATGTGCAAACGATGCTTTACATTTCCTAAAAATACAGGACAACTTTCTTTGGCATTATCACAAACGGTAATTACATAATCCCATGATTCTCCCATATAAATATCAACATTTTTAGGTACATGATGAGAAATGTCAATTCCCAGTTCCGCCATTACCTTCACAGCGTTCGAATTGACTTGTTTTTCGGGTTTTGTTCCTGCTGAATGCACTTCCAGATTTTTATCAAAGGATTGTAAAAAACCTTGAGCCATCTGACTGCGGCAACTGTTACCTGTACATAAAATAAGTATTTTCATTTTTTATTTATAAGCTGAATATTAATTACAAATGTAACTTTTAGTTTATTATTAATTTAATTTTTAATAACTGATTATTTTCCCGTCGTGTAAATGTATTTTCTTTGAACCATATTCAGCAGCAACAGGACTATGTGTTACCATCAAAATGGTAACGTGTTTCTCATTGTTTATTTTTTTTAGTAAATTCATAATATCTGTTGATAGAGATGGATCGAGATTCCCCGTAGGTTCATCAGCCAAAATTAAGGATGGTTCGTTTATTAAAGCTCTTGCAATAGCTATCCGTTGTTGTTGTCCGGCTGATAGCTCCCTGGGAAAATGGTATATTCTATCCTCTAGACCAACCAATTCTATTAAAGTATTTGCTTTTTTTATTTTTTCTTTCTTAGAAATCTTAGAAATTGCAAGAGGAAGCATAATATTTTCTAAAGCAGTAAGATAAGGAATTAAAGCAAAACTTTGCATTACAAATCCTACATATTTTTTTCTAAAATCCGACAAATACTTATCATTTGCATTATCAATTCTAAAATTATTAAAATGAATTTGACCACCAGTTATTTTTATTAATCCTGCAAGAGAAAGTAAGAGTGTTGTCTTCCCTGATCCGGACTGTCCTGTGATTGTAACAAAATCTCCTTCATTAATTTCAAAACTAATATCATCTAATGCAAGTACACCTCTACCTGTTTTTTGATAGCTTTTACTGATATTTTTTACTTTTATTATCATAATTATTCCTCCTGCATATTTGAAAATGGTTCAATTCTTCCAGCAAGATATGCAGGAATCAAAGTCCCTAATATTGAAACTCCTATTGATATTAATAATGAAACAGCAATTAGGTTTGGTAGCGGATTTACTGAAAAACCTGCTAGTTTAGGACCTAACCATACTGCGGCAAGCGTTCCAAATATATAACCAATTATTCCCCCTAATATTCCTAACATAAATGCTTTTAGTAAAAACATTCGATAAATAATCGTTTTTGAAAATCCAATCATTCGGAACATTCCAATTTCTTTGCGACGTTCATTTACATTTGCCCACATAAAATTCCCAATGGAAATACCTCCTACAAAAATTATTATAATTAAGAAAATGAGAGATATATTTCTCATCATTTTATTGGTCTGTATTTGAGTAGATACAATTTGTCCAATAGTAGTAATTTTAGTATCAGGTAATATGTTGCGCAATTTTCCTAAAAGTCCATCAGAAATAGCATTACAACATCCCATGATTTCAATTGCACTGACTTGGTCGGGAATTTTTAAAAGTTCTTGAGCTTTCCGAAGATGAATAAAAATACGATCATCGTCCACTGTTCCAGTTTCGTTAATAACACGACTTACTCTAAAATTTTCTCCTAAAATCTCAATACTACCACCTTCTTTTAACTTTAATTTTTGTGAAATCGCATAACCTACAAGGCATTCATCAGCTCCCAATGAATCAATAACTTTTCGTTGTAACTTTTCATCCTCATAACCGTTACTTTGATTTTCAGAATTAGTTGGTGCGCAATTTGCTTTTAATTCATTTCCTAATAATCCTGATTGTTGCCACATCGGTTTAGAGGTAATTTCATTTTTCGGTAAAATTCCTGTTAATACTACATTTTCATTACCAATTTTTGTGCGTCGAGTAAGTTTTGGTGACAAATTATCTACACCTGACAAATTGGATGAAACAATACGGTCAACATATTCTTCGGGAATTGTAGGCGCATCAATATCTGCTGCATAGTAATTATCCACATTAGAAGACTGTGGCAGAACTAAAATATTTGCACCTAAATTATCAAGATTAACAGCTACTGCTTTTTCAGATACAATGGAAACTGATCGTATGCCCACAATGACTGCAATGCCGAGTGTAATTGCCAACAAGCCAGAAATTAACTGTGACTTGTGTTGCTTAAATTCAAGCCAAACGAGTGTTCTAATATTCATGTTATATTATTTATTTTTTATTATTTTCCACATCCAGTTTTGCTTCCGCCGGGACAACAACCACCACTTTTTACGGTTTTAGTTGCTGCAATTTGAAGTATTGAAGCACTCATAGTTCCTTCATAAACAGCTGTAATTTGCCCTAAAGCATTGACTGCCACAGTTTTTGTCTTATCATTTATTGATTCAACGCCAATTTGTTTAAGAAAAGCGGTCTCTTTGGTATCATTAAAATCAATTTCAATGATTACCGGTTTTGAAAGTATATTTGCACTTGCCGTTTTACAAGTATTAATAATAGCTGTTTTATCACTTAATCCTTTTTTGGAGACCACAATAAAAACCGGTTTTTTCGCTATAATGGCAGCAGTTACTTCATCTTGTTTTGGAGAAGGGACTGCTTTAACTAGAATAGCAGAAGTAGCTTGTGCTAAAGAATAGCCTGCAACAGGAATTCCTTTAGACGAAATAACAAGAATAAAAGGAATAGGAACATTGGCTACACGCAATTCCGTAACCAAACTGCTATTTTCAGAATTGTCTTTATTCATTTGTATCACGGCAGATTTAGGAACTTTTACATTTGCTTCTTTGGCTATCTTAAGTGCTTTTTCAATTCCGATAGCATTGTTTCCTGTAATTACGAGAAAAACAACCTTTCCTTCTTTTTTTGCTTTATTTAATTCACTACTTACATTTAAACTAACTTTCTCCATTGGCAATTTATTTTCAGTTTTAATGTTGGTAATTTTTTTGTTCACAAAACTTTCTTCTAACACACTACCATGAACTGTAAGTGTCATGCCTAAAATAAATAACATTAAGATGCAAGCTTGCATCATTGTTAATAACATTGTTTTCGTTTTCATTTTTTAAATTTTCATTTTTTATTTGATGTTTTTTTACTTTAAACCTTGATTTATAAACTTAGCTGCATCTTCGTAAATATCACTAATGGGTCGTTGTTTAATCCTTTTTCCAAGTTCAACGGCTTCTTTTACCTGTTCAATCGTGCAGCCGATTTCAATTGCTTTTTTAAAGTGATAATCGAGGCAAGGACGACACCCGCCAGCAATGGAGGCAGCAATACCTGCTATTTCTATTGTTTTGGCATCTAGATATTTGAAAGTATCCATATAGATAATTTTTTATTATAGTTAATTTAATTTATTTCATAAGTTCTGTTTAAAAAATGCTTCCGTAAATTAACCCTGAAATGGTTGCCATTACTACAACTAATGTAACATAAACAACAGTTTTTTGCGTTCCAAGTACACCTTTAATTACTAGCATATTTGGTAATGATAAAGATGGACCTGCCAAAAGTAAAGCTAATGCAGGACCTTTACCCATTCCAGATGCAATTAATCCTTGTACAATGGGAACTTCGGTTAATGTGGCAAAATACATAAAAGCTCCTACTACAGAGGCAAAGAAATTAGAGAAAATGGAATTTCCGCCTACTAACCATTGTATCCATTCGTTTGGAATTACACCTGCAATGGTTTGTCCATCGTGTGTTGAGCCAAGTAAAAATCCTGCTGTAACTACACCAATAGCAAGCAAGGGTAATATCTGTTTGGCAAATCCCCATGTTGCAACTGTCCATTCCTTGTTTTCATCATCTGTTTTATCCTTCAATGTAATAATTGCCAATGATGCAATCCCTACCATCATTGGAATAAGAGGAACAAGTTTTGCATTTTCAATAAAATTTGATGATAATAATGCTGATGCACCTGTTGCAATTGCAGCTAATAATACCCATTGCCATTTTATTTTAAGAATACGAATTAATGAATAGCCAAGCAATAGAGAGAAAAATCCTGTTATATACCACTTGTATGACCATATATAATACCATGTGCTTGAAGTATCATCACTTGCAGGACTTCCCCAATTGGCAAAAACAAGGATAAGAACCAGTGTGAAAAAGTGAAATGAAGTTTGCCACATGGGTCGTTTTTCAGGGGGCAATTGAATATTCATTTGTTCTTCCTTTTTAATCTTTTCTTCTTTCCGATAAATAAATGCCATGATTAACCCGATAATCACACTAAAAGAGACAGCTCCTATAATACGTGCCACTCCCATTTCAAAACCTAATATACGAGCGGTTAAAATAATGGCTAAAATATTGATGGCAGGACCGGAATATAGAAAAGCGATGGCAGGTCCTAATCCCGCTCCACGCTTGTGTATACTTGAGAATAAAGGCAATATAGTGCAGGAACATACTGCTAAAATTGTTCCCGAAACAGCAGCAACGGTATAAGCTAACCATTTTTTAGCATTTGCCCCAAAGTATCGCAATACAGAGCCTTGACTTACAAACACAGAAATGACTCCTGCTATAAAAAAAGCAGGCAATAAACATAATATAACATGCTCCCGTGCGTACCATTTCACCAAATCAAAAGTTGCAGCTATAGCAGTGTTAAATCTCACACTTTCAATTGGCAAGAAGAATGCTGCTCCGAAAATAACTGCAATCCAAATTAGGATTTTTATTTCTTTTTTTGTTTCCATTTATTATAATATAAAAACGTTATTTTAATTTCTTAATATTTGCCAATAATTCTTTTTCAAAAGCATTTTTATCATTATCACGGGCAAACTTTGCTAAAGTTTTAGATAAATCAATATATTGTTTCTTATTTACTATGATAAGTGTTTGTGATTTTGCATTGTAGGTCTCCACTAATTTTTTGTTAGCTTCATCTGTTAAGGCTACCGTTTTAAATACTACCTCTTTGGCAGGGAAATTTTTGGTAATAATTTCTTTGGTTACGTTTTCCAGATTTTGACATGCTCTCGCTTGACAACAGGACAAATTGGCTTTAAAATACAATACTTCAATTTTTTTACTGCCTGTTTGAGCTATCGCTCCAATTGATACGACTAATGATAGAATGATAATACTTAATTTTTTCATTTCTAATTTTTTAAATTGTTATTTAATGCTTAATTTTTTAATTCTTCGTTAATTTTTTCTTTAAATTCTTTAATAAAAATGTCCACTGTATGAATCTTTTCAAATGCCCAATTCGATAAATCAATAGATTTTACTTCTTTCCCTTTTTTAAATCTGCTAATTAATAATGTAGAACCATAGGCATTATACTTGTTTGCTAATTTAGTGTTTTCCGGTAATTCACAATTTAAAACATATAAATCAACAACCCCTTTTTTTAATTGATCAGCAAAATACAAATCTATAGTTTTTCTAACATTCTCTTCTATTGATTGACAAGTATGGCATCTATTCGTATTATGAAAATATATTACTCTTACTTTCAATAGTTCCAAATTATTTGAAATAATGGTATCGTTATCTTGTTGGGCAATTCCTTGAAAGCAAATCAATAACGTTAGTGTTAATATATTAATTATTTTCATTTTTTTTATTATTTAACAACATCCTTTTTCTGCATAAACTGTAATACTGTAAATACCATTTCCACTTTGTTTAAAAGTCAGTATTTCCTTTTCCGATATGTATTTCAACAAAATATCATCGGGGATATCTATAGCTTTTGTTTTTTGAATACGTATGTTTTTTAATCCGGCTTTTTCCATGATGGAAAGATAGTCATCCGTTTGAATAGCTCCCGAAATACAGCCGGCATACATTTCAGCCGCATTCTTTATACCTTCGGGTAAACTTCCCCGTATTACTACATCCGACACAGACAAATGTCCTCCCGATTTTAAAATCCTGTATATCTCACGGAAAGCTTTTACTTTGTCAGGGACTAAATTTAGCACACAATTACTGATAACCACATCGGCCGTATTATCCTCAACGGGCATGTTTTCAATATCGCCTAATACAAAAGAGATGTTTTTAAATCCAAGTTTAACAGCATTTTCTTTAGCTTTTTTTACCATAGCCTCGGTCATATCAATACCAATTACTTTACCCGAATCACCCGTAAGAGCACGAGCAACAAAACAATCGTTTCCGGCACCGGAGCCTAAATCAACGACTGTATCACCGGTTTTGATTTGCGCAAATTCAGTAGGGAGTCCGCATCCTAAACCTAAATCGGCATCACTGTTATAACCTTTTATATGACTGTAGCTTTCACTGAAAACCGTATAATCTGTCCCGCAACAACAGGAAGTTCCACAACAGGAGGTTTCATTTTGTGTTTTACTTTGTTCGGCTATTTCACCGTACTTTTCTTTAACAATCTTTTTTAAATCTTCGTCTTTCATTTTTTTAGTTATTTAAAAATAAAATATTACACCATAATAAATTCCAACAATTATAAATAAAACCGCAACAATATATCTAATCCATTTTTCAAATACTTGTATACGACTATAAAATTTACCCAAATTAGCTACACTATAAGACAATATCCAAGCAACTATAATTACAGGCAAAGCAGTTGCTACAGCAAATATTATCGGCATAAAAAATCCACCGCTGCTTGATACGGACATGGGGATAAGCATACCAAAATAAAATACGGCACTAGTCGGGCAAAAAGCCATGGCGAAAAGCATCCCCAAAAACAGAGCACCCCACCCTCCTTTGCCTTTTAATCTTTTTCCTTCCCCTTTATATCCAAAGCCTTTTAATTTTAATTTGTGGCCAAAAAGCATAAATAATCCTATGAGTATCAATACAGGGGCTAAAAATATTTCCCCATAGTGAGTAATCGCCTTTTGAATATGAAACACATTCGCTCCTTGACGTAGAATAATAATCAGTATTATGCCTAGTATTGTGTATGATACAGTCCTTCCTAAGGTATAAGTCAAACCATTCCAAAAAATACGATTTTTATTTTCTATATCCTTACTGATAAAGCCTATAGCGGTAATATTGGTCGCTAAAGGACAAGGGCTGATTGCCGTTAACAAACCGAGTAAAAAGGCAACAACTACAGGAAATGAATTGTTTTCTAAGAGCGATTGAATATATTCCATACGTTTTATTTTAATAGGTTATCCATCTCTTCTTTCATTCCTGTCATGAATGTTTCCGGATTTTTATAGGCATAGGAAAACCCGAAATCGGTAAGATTCTTAACCGTTTCATCCCCGTTTTGATGCTTTATCAACAAAAGCGATGACCATGCAATTTCATATTTATCGGCGATGGGCTCATTTTCTTTTAAAGAGAAATCTATTGTTTTAAATATGATTTTACCTTTTTTCATTTCTTGGGAAAAATATGTATTTAACATTTCCTTAGTGCGTAATTCTATGGAAACACAGGATTTACAGCGTTGTTTCCCATGAAAATAAAGCACTTCAATGCCATCTTGCTGAATTTCTTCTTTAACTTGTGTTTGTTCTTGTTTCTTATTACTGCATGAAACTAAAAATAAAGCCGCCATCAAAAAGATTACTGTTCTTTTCATTATTATTTTATTTTTTGGTTAATAAATCTTTTACTTGAGTTACCGAGAGTATATGTCCGGATGAAACCACTTTTTCATCTATCACCAAGGCCGGCAAGGTCAATGTGTTATACTTTAAAATGTTTACTATGTCTTCTTCCTTTACTAAGGTAGCCTCCAAGCCTAATTCGGCTATGGCTTTTTCCGTATTTTCATACAGTACTTTACATTTTGAACATCCTGTTCCTAAAATTTTTATATTCATCTTTTTAATGTTTAATTAATATTTTTGAATCATAATATCTTCTTTTTAACCATAAGGCTACATTAACTAATAAAATCAAAGCAGGTACTTCAACCAAAGGGCCTATTACTCCGGCAAATGCTTGACCGCTATGGATACCAAAAACTCCAATGGCAACAGCAATAGCCAACTCAAAATTATTTCCTGCTGCCGTAAACGATACAGAAGCATTCTTGTCATAGGTAGCTCCTAATTTTTTGCCAAATAAAAATGAAATGATAAACATAATTCCAAAATAAATCAGCAAAGGAATAGCGATGCGAATCACATCAAAGGGAATTTGTATAATAAGCTGACCTTTTAAACTGAACATAACAACAATAGTAAATAACAACGAAATAAGCGTTATCGGAGAGATAAAAGGAATAAACTTATGCCAATACCACGTTTTACCCATAAGCGGAATTAAAATGAATTGACTTAATATTCCTAAAGCAAAGGGAATACCAAGGTAAATAGCTACACTCTCGGCAATTTGGCGAATAGTTATATTAACTTCCATTCCTTCCAAACCAAAAAACGGAAGTAAAACAGATACAAAAATGTATACATAAAATCCATAAAAAAATACTTGAAAAATACTGTTTAAGGCAACCAATCCGGCAGCATATTCGCGATTGCCTCCGGCTAACTCATTCCATACAATTACCATGGCAATACAACGCGCTGACCCTATCAAAATTAAGCCTATCATATATTCAGGATAATTATGTAAAAATAGAACCGCTAAGCCGAACATTAATAACGGACCAATAATCCAATTCAACAACAAAGAAACACTAAGAATTTTTTTGTTTTTAAAAACTTCTTTCATTTCCGAATATTTGACTTTTGCTAAAGGCGGATACATCATTAATATTAATCCAATAGCAAGTGGTATATTGGTTGTGCCTTTCGACATCGCATTTATAGAATCTGCCATGGAAGGGAAAAGATACCCTATGCCAACTCCTATTCCCATGGCAAGGAAAATCCATAAAGTGAGAAAACGATCTAGAACTTTTAATTTTTTCTTGTTCACTTTATTCATAAGGTATGTTATTATTCTATGATTTATCTTGTTCGTAAAACAACGAACATATAGCTTAAAAAATTTTATTAACAACAAATATCTTTTATTCTACATTCTTGAAATAACTTTTTAAAAGCCTTATTAGCTATATCCCAGTTAACTTGGTTGATGCAATATTTCACCTTAGGTCCTTCAATTTCACCCTGAATCAATCCTGCTTCTTTTAATTCTTTTAAATGTTGCGAAACCGTTGCCTTGGCAATGGGCAATTCCTCGTGGATTTCTCCGAAAAAACATTTTTCTTGTTTGGCTAAAAATTGTAAAATGGCAATGCGTGTCGGATGTCCCAACGCTTTGGCAAAACGGGCAATTAACACTTCTTCGCTATGATTATTTTTATTTTTCATCTGAATTATATTGTTCGTCATTTTACGAACAATAATTATGCCAATAAAACCATTCCAAAGATACCGATTCAACAATAACCAACAAAGAAAGAATTTCTGCAACTAAAATTTTAATGAATACAATTAGTATCCCATAGTTAAATAAGTTTTTTATACATTTGCACCTTAATTATAAAAACATGGAAATAGTTAAGAAATATACCAACGGAGAAATTACAATAATATGGAAACCAAAACTATGCACTTTTGCTACTCATTGTTTTAAATTAAGTCCCAAGGTGTTTAAACCAAAAGAGCGACCCTGGATACAACCCGAGAATGAAACAACGGATAAAATAATAGCCACTATCGAAAAGTGTCCTTCCGGTGCATTATCTTATTATTATAATAAACAAGAAGTAAGAGGGTGATTTGAATTCACCCCTTTACTTCTTCTATTAAAGAACACAAAGGACATGAACAACTGAAATGCCATGAGTACTTACTGCTAAGAATTAATCATTTTGTCAATTCTGAAAATTATGTAATTCTGTCAATGGAAATGTTTAATAAATTAAAGACCTGATGCAGGGGATGCAATTCTGATGCGCATCAAAATCACACTATACTGCAATTGAGACTGTATAACAGACTGTTAAGTGTCATAAAAATTTAATGCGCATCAAATGCTAAACACCTGCATGCACGGAAAAAATCCGTGCGTGCACGGATTGAGATCCGAGCGTACACGGATCAGTATCCGAACGGGAGTGGATTTATTTCGTGCTTAGTGTTTTTTAATCCGATGAAAAACGGATTATTTTTGATGACCAACAAACTAAAAAAATATGTGGCATACTTACAACATGCCGGTTTTCCCCTTTTAGAATAAGTAAAAATCAAATAAAATAGTCATGAATATATGAATAAAAATAATGGTTTGAGGTTTGTAAGGGATTGAAGCGCAAAATCCAACCACGAACGAGGCACGCCCAAAATAAAATTTTTTATTTTTTTCGTACAGTAGTGTTAATTTATCTATTTTTGTTAAAAAATAATTATGTTTATTTAATTTATAATTCTTCATATAATCAAAATAATCTAACATAAAGTGCAGCGTCAGCACGCTAAACTCTGACAAATTTTTTATGAAAACAACTTTTATTTATTTTTCAATTATTTTATCCTTATTATTTTTTGTTTCATGTAAAAAAGATAAAAAAGAAGAAGTCAACGACGACACCATGTATACAAACATAAGTAGATCAATAATCGGATGTATTAGCGATATTTATAATCAAAACATAGCAGGAAAACCTTCCGGGAATCAAAACATGACTGTTAGCGGTCCCTTGGGAGGAAATGTAACCATTACAGGGTCAAATACTGTTGATGATAACAAAACAAACTCACTTGATTTTTTGTATTCGTTAGAATCGGTTAAATATGTATTTGTTTCCCAATATTATACTACAACATTAACCTTAACCGGCACTATAAATGAAACCGGTAGTTTTAATAATAACGATAAATACTTGAGCATTAATTATAAATCGGATAATTTAAAAGTAGTCGGGTCGATTTATTATACTAAAAACGAAAAAATTAATCGAGATATAAATTTTAGTGGAAACATAAACATTAACCGTAATTATTATCAAACGAATTCCATTATTTTCGGGGAAACCGTTTCTTATTAGTGTTACATTTATATGAGATTATAATTCTATTCCTACCATATGCAAAGCAGTATTGTTTCAATTATTCTATATAAGATTATAATCAATTGCAAAACAAAAATAAATTATGACTGATTTTGCTGCCATAGATTTTGAAACCGCAAATCATCACCTCAGCAGTGTATGTAGTGTTGGCGTAATCGTTGTTCGTGGAGGTACGATTGTTGACAAATATTACAGTTTGATTCAACCGGAACCCAATTATTACGCTTCATTAAATACCCGTGTACATGGCTTAAGCTGCAAACACACCGACAAAGCCCTTGTTTTTTCGGAGGTATGGAAACAAATTGCTCCACGTATAGAAGGATTGCCATTGGTTGCTCACAACAAAGCATTTGATGAAAATTGTTTAAAAGCTGTTTTCCGAACTTATTGTTTAGATTATCCGGATTATAAGTTTTATTGTACTTTAAAAGCCGGACGCAAGCATTTTCCTTTTTTATCGAATCATAAACTTCCTACTGTTGCCGCACAATGTGGTTATTATTTAACAAATCATCATCATGCTTTAGTCGATGCCGAAGCTTGTGCTTTTATTGCTTTGGCCATTTTATAGAATAATACATTTATTGTTAATTGCTTAAATTATGGATAATGAGAGAATTATTGTTCAATTAGAACTGTCAGAACAAAGAGGAATGTTCTTTATAGAAAAAGAAGGAGAAAAAATTGCGTTTATGACATTTCGTTACTCCGACAATTTTCATATTATCGTTGATCATACACGTGTTAACGATACCTATAGAAATAAAGGTTATGCCAAACTTTTGTTGGAACATATGGTTAATTATGCAAAAGAAAATCAATTTATTATTATTCCGGTATGTTCCTTTGTCAGTTATGAATTATCGCATAATCCGGATTATAAAAACCTTGCAAAAGAATAATAATTACATTCTTAGACTATTATACTTTATTTTAATTTCCTATTCTTTTTCACTTAATTCGAACCAACGCAATGTTTGATGATTCAATTCTTCGCAAACAATGGCATATTGCTTGGAAATGTTTTCAATTTCAGCAGCAAAATCCGAAGGAGAAGATAATTTTCCCATTAATTCTTCTTTTTGATGTTCCAAGGCTTGTATCGATAGTTCTAATGTTTCTAATTCTTTGCGTTCTTTATAAGTTAATTTTGGGCAAGATGTATCGGATACTGTTTTAGGGGTTTTTGCTTTGGATGATTTTTCAATCATTCTTTTCCCTTTTTCAATTATTTTTTTATGTTCTTTATACTCTGTATAATTACCGTAAAAATCCTTAATCTTTCCATTGTCTTCAAAAACAAAAAGATGATCAACCAATTTATCCATAAACCATCGATCATGTGAAACAACCAACAAACATCCCTTGAAATTCAATAAAAAATCTTCAAGGATATTTAGTGTTTCAATGTCGAAATCGTTGGTAGGTTCGTCTAAGATTAAAAAATTAGGATTTTTTAACAGTACCAATAAAAGATAAAACTTACGTCGTTGACCTCCGCTCAAGTTTTCATAATAAGTGTATTGAGTATGAAAAGAGAACCCGAAATGACTTAAAAAGCGAGAAGCGGAAATATAATTTCCATTAACTGTTTGAATAACTTCCGCCTGTTCTTCAATGATATCTATTAAGCGTTTTCCGAAATAAGCAGAAGAAAGACCTTGCTGATCATAATAGCCGAACACTATGGTTTCGCCGGTAAGAATACGGCCGGCGGTAGGACGTAATTGATTTACAATAAGTTTTAATAAGGTTGATTTGCCACAACCGTTAGGACCTACTACACCGCAGCGTTCTCCTTTTTTAAAGACATAAGAAAAATCTTTAATAAGTATCCTATCATCGTATTTAAAATCGAGGTTATTTATTTCCAAAATTTTATTTCCGATTCTTTCGGTTTTTACGGCAAAATTTTTATCGGAAAGTGTAATGTTTTGATGTGCCTTTTGTTTAACTTCTTCAAAACTATCTATTCGCGCTTTTGCTTTTGTTGTGCGGGCTTGAGGAGTTGAACGTATCCATTCCAATTCCTTACGGTAAATTGATTTTGCGTGTTCTATTTCAGCCATTTGATTGGCTATTCGTTCGGCTTTTTTTTCAAGATAATAAGAATATTTGCCTTTGTAACGATAGAGTTCCGCTTCGTTTAATTCGAGAATATCGGTACAAATTTTGTCCAGAAAAAAACGATCATGGGTAACCATTAAAAGCGTTGTATTTGTATTCGACAAAAAATCTTCTAACCATTCTATCATATCTATATCAAGATGATTGGTAGGTTCATCCAGAATCAGCATTTCCGATTCGGATAATAAGGTTTGGGCTAAAATAACTTTTTTTTGTTCGCCCCCTGATAAGGTATTGAAGTCGGAAAAAATATCTTGAATTTGGAATCGAGATAAAATATCTTTGATACGATTTTCGTAATTCCAAGCACATAAAGTATCCATTTGTTCAATGGCATATTCCATGTTTTTGCGATTTTCGAGACATTGATTGACAGTGTATTGATTAATCGCTTTTTCATATGTTTTAATCGTACGTATTAATGGTGTATCGGTGTTAAGAATTATATCTAAAATACTTATTTCATTATATTGTTGTGTGCTTTGAGGAAGATAAGCAACGTGAATGCCGTTGCGGAAAGTTACCGTTCCTTCATCGGGAATATCCAAACCCATTATGATGTTCAGCAAAGTAGTTTTGCCGCTACCGTTTTTTGCAATTAATGCAGTCTTTTGTCCTTTTTCGATGCCAAAGCTTATTTGGTCGAAAAGGAGGTTATCTCCATAACATTTACTCAGGTTTTCTATGCTTAATAGATTCATAATTAAAAAAATTGAGCAAAAGTACACAATATTATCTTTTTATAAAACTATGGAAGAAGATTTTTCATTATTTTTCGATAATGTTTATAATCCGTTTTTTATAATGATAAACAATTTAACCTTTATAAGTTAATGGTTTAACACATCGTTTAAACAAAAAATAAATTGTAAACTACCACAATAAAAACAAAGCTTTGAAGTTAATAAGATTACTTCATTTAAAAGGATATCATTACGTGTTAAAAAAAGTGTTATTTTTGCAACCTTTAAAAATAAAAACCGAAAAATTACAAATGTTTAAAAAACAGTTTGTATGTCTTTTAATGCTGTCATTATTTATGACAGTTATACCTGTTTTTGCACAACAACCAATCAAGATAAATGATCGAAAAGAAAAAACGATCAAACAAAAAGAACAAAAGAGCGGAAACCGTAAGTTCAGGAAATACAAAACAAAGGAAGCAAAATATGAAGCCGCAAAAGCCTATTATAACAAAGGAGCTTATTTAACGGCATCACAATTATTGGAAGAAATTTACCCATTATATATAAGCAGTCCACAAGGAGATTCCATATTATTTTTATTTGCAAACAGTTATTATAAAAACAATGATTTTCTTATTGCAGCATATTATTTTAATGATTATTTAAAAAAATATCCACAAAGTCCCCGTTCGGAAGAAGCTGCATTTTTAAGGTCAAAAGCTTATTTTTTAAATTCACCGAATTATAATCTAGACCAGACAGATTCTTATTTAGCTTTAAGTAATTTAGAGCTTTTTGTGAATTATTATCCACAAAGCCAGTATATTAATGAAGTTAACAATATGATGGATTCGATAAGGAACAAATTGGCTAAAAAAGATTTTGCCATAGCCAGCATGTATTATCGAACGGAAAAATATAAATCGGCACAAGTGGCATTTCAAAACTTATTAAGAGATTTTCCCGAAAGTCCTTATGTGGAACAAGCCATGTTATTATGGATAAAAAACAATTACGAATATGCTATGAAAAGCGTGGAAACCAAAAAAGTTGAACGTTTTCAATCGGTGATAGATATCAAAAATAAATTGCATGCCAAATATCCCCAGTCGGCTTTTTTACCCGATGCCGATAAATTGGCAGCTGATGCGGAAAAAAGAATTACAAAATTGTTAACAGGAAATAAATAATAGAAATTAAAATATAAAAGTATGTCAACTGATTATAAAAAGTATAAAACAAGTACTTTAGCCATTACAAGAGATATTAATAGCTTCGATGAACAAACAGAAAATTTATATGAAAGCATAGTAATTATTTCCAAAAGAGCTAATCAAATATCTATGGAAATGAAAGAAGAGCTTACCGAAAAAATGAAAGAGTTTGCCACGGGGCGCGATACGATGGAAGAAATTCTTGAAAACAGGGAACAGATTGATTTGGCAAAACATTATGAACAAATGCCTAAACCAACATTAATGGCTGTTCAAGAATATTTAGACAAGCAAATTTATTTCAGAAGACCGGAAAAATAAATTGTAGGTTTTGAATATAAAAAAAAACATATTAATTGGTATAACCGGAGGTATAGCTGCCTATAAAACATTATCTCTTATTCGTTTATTTGTAAAATCGGAATATGATGTTAAAGTAGTGGCAACGCAAAATGCTTTAAAATTTGTAACTCCTCTAAGTATAGAAACACTCAGCAATCACAATCTTTACAGCGATGCCTTTGCTTTAGCTTTAGAGCGTAAAGTAGAACATATTTCGTTAGCACAATGGGCAGATGTGGTAATTGTTGCTCCGGCATCGGCGAATTGCATCGGGAAATTGGCATCCGGTATTGCCGACGATGCTCTCTCAACACTTTTGTTAGCTGTTAACAAACCTCTTTTTCTTGCTCCATCGATGAATGAAAATATGTATAATCATTTTTCCGTTCAAAAAAATATTAGTAACTTACAAGCAAACGGTATTCATATCATTGAACCCGAATCGGGCTTTTTAGCCTGCAACACCGAAGGGAAAGGACGTATGGCCGAACCGGAAATGATTTTCGACATCATCACCAAATTTCAATCACATACTTCAAAATATGCCAAAATTAAAGCATTGGTAACCGCCGGACCAACCTATGAACCTATCGATGCCGTTCGTTTTATAGGGAACTATTCGTCCGGTTTAATGGGATTTTCATTAGCAGAAGCTCTGGCTGAAAATGGCATAAGCGTTGATTTGGTTACCGGAACAACACATTTAAAAACAAATCATCCGTTGATTCGTCGCATTGATGTGAAAACAACTGCTGAAATGTATGCCGCCTGCCATTCATTAGCTGATTCGGTAGATATTATTATTATGGCAGCAGCTGTTGCCGATTATACCCCCCTACAAGCTGTTGATAAAAAACTTAAGAAAGAAGATAAACGCTTAACGATTGATCTTAAACCTACGGTTGATATATTAAAAACACTGGCCGACCGAAAGAAGAAACATCAAATCATTGTTGGATTTGCATTGGAAACAGACCATGAAATGGAAAATGCCAAACAAAAATTACACAAAAAAAAGTTGGATTTTGTTGTTCTCAATTCGCTTAATGATGAAGGAGCCGGTTTTGGTGTTGCAACCAACAAAGTAAGCCTTATTGATGCCAACGAATCGATAGTGGAAATCCCATTACAATCAAAAAAGCTTGTTGCCAATGAAATCGTAAAACATCTATTGTTAAAAATTAAACTTTAAAACAAAAATCAATGAAACAATTACTAATTTGTATTTTAATTTTATCCGGATTTATAAACACATGTTTTCCGCAAGAATTTAAAGCCCGTGTTACCGTTAATACACAAAAAATACCCGGAACCGATAAAACTCCTTTTACAACCTTAGAACAAGAACTTACCACTTTTATTAACGAACGTAAATGGTCAAATCATAATTTTAAAAACGAAGAAAAAATTGAATGCAATGTGAATTTGGTAATCGAAAGTGCTACACAAGACGGCAAATGTTTTGCAAAATTAATGTTGCAACTTAGTCGTCCTGTTTATAATTCAAGCTACTCTTCTTCCATTTTTGCTTTCCAAGATAATGACGTTAATTTTATTTACACTTTAAATCAACCCTTTGAATATGATAACAACAGTTTTCAATGGACATTAACTTCCATTATCGGTTTTTATATGAACTTTTTTCTCGGTTTAGAATTCGACACTTTCTCATCACAAGGAGGAAATTCTTATTTTAGTCAATGTCAAACTATTTTAAATTATGCTCAATCACAAGGAACAGGATGGGATCCAAAAGAAAAAAGAAACCGTTATTGGTTATTGGAAAACATGTCAAATCCTTCTTATAATGCCATTCGTTCTTTTTATTATACCTATCATCGTTTAGGATTGGATTTAATGCATAAAGATATTGATCAAGCATTGAATAATATCTTAAAAGCTATGGAAGAATTAAATGAGTTTAACAAAGCCAAATACGGAATATTAATGTATACTTTGATTTTCACTGCTAAGAGTGATGAATTTGTGAATGTTTTTTCCGGTGCTTCTGAAGAAAAACGCAACCGTGCTTATGAACTACTCAAACAAATGGATCCCTTGAATGAATCGAAATACGCCAAATTGGTGAAATAATAACAATTTAGTAACTTATTACTATGTTACAACATCTCACCATAGAAAATTATACCCTTATCAAGCATTTGTCCATTGACTTTGAAGATGGATTTTCTGTTATTACCGGCGAAACCGGTGCAGGAAAATCAATTCTTTTGGGAGCTTTGGCTTTGCTTAGCGGTCAAAGAGCCGATACTTCCGTTTTGTATGACAAATCGAAAAAAAGTATTATCGAAGCTGAATTTAATATTACTGACTACGGCTTACAGGATTTTTTCGATGAGAATGATATCGATTATGATAATCTATGCATCATTCGAAGAGAAATTACGCCACAATCCAAATCCCGTTCCTTTATTAATGACACTCCCGTTTCACTTAATGTTCTTAAAATAATCGGGGATGCTTTAATGGATATTCATGTGCAAAACAATAATTTATTACTTCAAAACAGGAATTTTCAATTGAAGCTCATCGACCAATATGCGCGTTTGCAAAAGGATAGTGCAACCTATCATGAGGGCTACAAAAAATATGTTGCCATGCAAAAAGAATATGAACGTTTATATGAACAAGCTTCAACGCAAGAAAAAGATTATTGGGCATTTCTTTATAAAGAATTAGAAGAGGCTAACTTACAAGCCGGAGAACAACAAAGCCTTGAAAAAGAATTGGAACTGCTTAGCAATGCCGAAGAAATCAAACAACAATTATATGCCGTTTCTTTTCAATTTTCAGAAGGCGAAACCAATCTTTTTTCTCTTTTACAGGAATGTCTCCATAAACTACAATCCATTGAAAATTATAATGAAAATATAGCAGAACTAAGCCAACGACTTCAATCACATATCATTGACTTAAAAGATATTGTTTTCGAAATAACTAAATTAGAAGAGAAAACACAATACGATCCGCAACGAATTGAACAAATTAATCAACGATTAGACCTTCTGTATACCCTTCAAAAAAAACATAAAGTGAATTCCGAAACGGAATTAATAACAACAAAAAATCATCTTTCGGAATTACTGCAAAATATTGAAGCATCGGAAGAATCCAAAGAAAAAATGGCTAATGCTATTGAAGAGGAAAAGAAAATCTTATATCAACTTGCCAAAAGTTTGTCGGAAAAACGTCAAAAAGCATTAAAAAACATGGAAACCGATTTACAAGCCGTAATGCAATTATTGCATATGCCATCGGCACGTTTTAATATTCAGATGGAAACCGGCGATTATTTGCATGCCTCGGGTATCGATAAAGTAACTTTTCTTTTTACGGCAAATCCGGGAACGGCATTACAAGCCTTGGAAAAAATTGCTTCGGGAGGAGAATTATCACGTGTTATGTTAGCCCTGAAGTCATTAATATCACAAAAAAACATTCTGCCCACCATTATCTTCGATGAAATTGACAGCGGTGTTTCGGGCGAAGTTTCGGCAAAAATGGGAAAAGTAATGCAAAATCTTGCTTCCTACAGTCAAGTAATTGCCATTACTCATGTCCCTCAAATAGCAGCCAAAAGTAAAAATCATTATGTTGTTTATAAACAAATACAACAAGGTCGAACCTTTTCCGACATTAAAAAACTTACGTCAGAAGAACATGTAAAAGAAATAGCAAAAATGATAAGCAATGAAAAAGTAACGGAATCCTCACTCTCTGCTGCCAGACAGCTACTGAATGAATAAGCGATTACATATGCATTCCGCCGTCGCAACTAATTACTTGTCCGGTGATATAGCCGGCTAAATCGGAGGCTATATAAACGGCAGTATTTGCCACATCGGTAGCATTTCCGGCTCTACGCAAAGGAATGGTTTTCAGCCAAGCTTCGCGCATTTCAGGATTTAAAACATGGGTCATTTCCGTTTCGATAAATCCCGGTGCAATGGCATTGCATCGAATGTTGCGTGAACCTAATTCTCTGGCAACGGATTTAGTGAAACCTAATATACCGGCTTTCGATGCCGAATAGTTTGCTTGACCGGCATTGCCTTCTAAGCCAACAACGGAACTAATATTAATAATGCAGCCCGATCGTTGCTTTAACATAAAAGGTTGAACAGCTTTGGTAAGATTAAACACCGATTTAAGATTAACATTAATAACACTGTCCCAATCCGATTCGCTCATTCGAAGCAATAAATTATCGCGTGTAATCCCGGCGTTATTCACTAAAATATCCAAGGTTTGGAAATCATCCATCACTTGTTTAACCGTTTGTTCCGATTCGGAAAAAGAAGCTGCATTCGAAGCATAGAATTTTGCCTTAACACCCATAGTATTTAACATTATTTCAACTTCTTTTTCATTTTCATCTTCTTTCAAATCGGTAAATGCAATATTAGCCCCGTGTTGTGCGAATAAACGAGCGATTTCTTTTCCTATACCGCGCGACGCTCCTGTAATTAAAGCGGTTTTGTTTTCTAACAGTTTCATAAGTACGCTTTTTTTTATTTTTTAGTGTTGCAAAAGTATAAAATTATTTTTACATTTCGTTTTAAACTTATTTTGAGGTTAAATCTTTTTTTGATGTGCTATAAGATTTGCATCTGCAAAGGTAGATTCCCATTTTATGTTTTCCGTTCC
>MWCE01000212.1 GCA_002069895.1 Bacteroidetes bacterium ADurb.Bin234
TACTACTTTGAATAAATTGTATCTCAAAACGCAATCACGCTACTCAGAAGATATTGATTTAGTACAAATTAATACTGAGCCAATCAAAGAAACAATGGAAAGGATACGAAAAGCATTGTATTTTCTTGGAAAACCAGTAATAAAGCAGAAAGTCCATAACAACACACTACTTTTTCGTTTCAATTCAGAAATTCCCCCGATAAAACCAATTCGTTTGAAAGTAGAAATTAACACACGAGAGCATTTTAACGTTTTAGGACTTATTCAACAAGATTTTAATGTAAATAGTAATTGGTATTCAGGGGCCTGCAAAACAACAACTTATCAACTGGAAGAACTGCTTGGTACAAAAATTAGAGCATTATATCAACGAAGGAAAGGACGGGATTTGTTTGACTTGTGGAAAGCATTATCAACGCATACGCCGGACATTGACAAAATCATTCGCTGTTACAGAGAATATATTGGCTTTGTTGTTGATAATCCGCCGACACAGAAAGAATACTTGCTGAATATGGAACTCAAACTGCAAGACGAGGAATTTCTGGGCGATACGGAAATGTTATTACACCCTGAAGAAAGTTACAATCCACAAGAAGCGTGGGCGTTAGTAAGAAAGAAATTGATTGAAAAACTGTAAAATCCGAGATTCGCATAATAAGCGGTATAGTTAATAGCTACTGCGATGCATATTCGAGCAGCACAGCTCCGTATCAAAAGTTTTGTAACTTGACAGGATAGCACTTCGAAATCAACAATTAACCATATTCCTAACCGTTACAGAACATTATCTGGCAGATTCGTTGGATAACACAAGGACTTTTGTTGGGCTTTTATGCGTAAGATTCATAATACAAAAATGTTTTCCTATTAAAACAATAATTCAAATTATTGTTCTCTACAAAAAACAATATTTACTTTTTTTGTTGTTTGTAAAAAACATTTTTATATCTTTGCAGTCGAAATAAATTGATAAAAGAAAGCAAGCCCATAATAATTAGCCTTCATTCGGCTTGCAAAGCCAAGAATGAAGGAAATGTTGAACCATATCCTGATTATTACGAAGCAAACGGCATCCTATTAATAACATATAATACTAATCCCTTCAATTTGTGTTAATTTGTGGATAAGAAAAAACTATGAATTAATTCAACTAATTTAATTCTTAATTATCTTGCAATCTTTACCCCAACATCTTCTTTATCTCTTCAATGATGTTGCGGTTATTAGAGAGGCGGATTACTTTGTATTGGCCACCGAGTTTGCCTTTGGATGCCATCCATTGGATGAAAGTGCCCTGGGGTACTTGGTGAATAATGGGTTTATGCAATAAGAGGTCGAAGGAACGTTTGACTTCATAGTCGGAGTTGATTTTCATGAGTTCGGCATCCAATATATCTGTAAATATTTGTAGATCGGAGGGAGGAGTTTCGAATTCAATGAGCCATTCGTGGCAGGCCTTTTTGTTGTTGTCGAGATAAATAGGAGCAGCGGTGTATTCACTTACCAATGATTGTGTTTTTTCGCAGGTTATTTGCAGCGCTTTTTCCACATTGTCGATTATCAATTCTTCGCCGAAGGCATTGATAAAATGGGTGGTTCGTCCGGTGATGATGATGCGGTAAGGATTAAGCGACGTGAATTGTATTACATCACCAATGATATAACGCCACAATCCGGCATTGGTAGAGATGACAATAACATAATTGATGTTTTCTTTAACTTCTTCTAATGGAATGGTATGAAATTGATTGTTTGTAAAATCGGAGAAGTTGATGAATTCATAAAACACTCCGTTGTTCAGCAGCAATAGCATGTCGTCGGCAAAGCAACGATCTTGTGTTGCAAAATAACCTTCGGAAGCGTTGTAGATTTGCCAGAATAGTAATTTGTTTGCATTTGTTATTTCTTTGTATTGAGGTAGATAGGGAGTGAAGTTTACGCCGCCGTGCATAAACAATTCCAGGTTTGGCCAGATGCTGTTTAAGCTTTCTTTTCCTTCGATTTCGAGTATACGTTTCAGTATAATCAATATCCAGGAAGGCACTCCTGCCAGTCCGGTAATGTTTTCTTTTTTTGTATGTTGTGCAAAGAGTTCGAGTTTTTCGTTCCAACCGTCGGTAAGGGCGATTTTTTTAGGAGGTGTTCGTAAATGATTGGCCCAATCGGGGATATATTTAATTAAAATAGCCGATATGTCGCCGCAAATAGCTTTGGGATTCAGTTCGGAAGAGCGCATGGACCCTGATAAGGAAAGGGTTTTGCCGCTAAAAAGTTGCGTTTCGGGACGGTTTTTGACATATAAGGATAGGGTGTCTTTTCCTCCTTTATAATTGCATTCAATCAACGATTCCAAGGAAACGGGAATGAATTTGCTTTTGCTTCCGCTTGTACCCGATGATTTGGAAAACATTCGGGTTTTGCCTCTCCATAACACATTGCGTTCGCCTTTAATCATGCGTTCGATAAAAGGGTAGATTGATTCGTAGGTGTTGAGAGGAACCGTTTCTTGAAATTGCCTGTAAGAGGTTAATTGTCTGTAATTATATTTCTTTCCCCAAACCGTATTCCGGGCTGCTTTCACAAGGTACCGAAAACTGCTCTTTTGGCATAGAAAAGGCTCGTTAACGATTTTATGTATATTCGAGTTCTTGTTTTGGAAATACGATCGAAGGATGAAATTGACGTAGGACATTTATATCGGTTTAATTTTTTTTAAGGTTTGAAACCAACGTTCCGGAATTTCATTCCGACAAGCGGTTTCATAATCTTTAAGTGAGCAAGGAACGATATAATGGCGGCTGTAAGCAGGGTTCTTGTTTTCGCAGGGGACTTCCATCCACCATAAACCGCTGATTTTGCTTTTATAAAAAATTATTTCATAAGCATTGTCGTGTAAGGACACGAAATATTTAAAGAAATTGTTTTTGATAATATCGGGAGCATCTTTCTGACGAATAATAAAACCGTCGATAAAATACCATATTATTTGGGCGATGAGTTTGGCACTTTGGTCGGCTATGTCGAAAGAAGGATTATATTCATAAATGCCGAAAGAAGACAATTTATGGTTAACGCCGGCATAACGGCTGAGTTGGCAAATCTCTTTCCCGTTGAAACCGTTAGGGGATGCGTGTTTACATCCGGGCGAATCGGAAAAACGTATGGCCGACATATCAAGAGTGAGGATATCGGCATTACGGATTAAGGGTTCGCAGTTGATTAAATCTTCTTGTGCTTCGCCTAAACGGCAGGCATCGAAATAGAGTTTGTCCATAAGCGCAATTTCATCATTATCCACATAATAGGTTTGATAGCCGATGTTACTATAATTAAATAAGAAATTCGGTTGGCGTAAGATGATTTTATGTAGATAGGAGTTGGATTTAAAGGGTAATTCTTCATTTCCTATGTCGAAGCGGGAATCAATGGCTACGATATTAATCACCTGTTTCAGTTGTTCGTAAGCAGTGTAATTGGCAAAGGTTATATCCTGGCTGCCGCCTATGATAATGGGAATGATGTTGTTTTCGATCAGATGACTTAAAATGGTTTGAAGGGCTATGTATGTGTCGTTGGCAGTTTTACCGGTTTTGAAATTGCCTAAATCGGCTATTGGCGGCATTTCTTGGTGTTTGAAGAGTTGGTAAAACTGTTTTCTTACCTTATCGGGAGCTTCGGAACATCCCATGTTGTTATAGGCGTTTTTTTCTTCCGGAACACCCAAAAGGGCTAATTTAACCGTGTCGAGCGAAGGAAAATGTTGCTCGTCCGTGTGAATTAGTAAATGATTCCCGATAAGATTATTCCGTTCGTTACTTGTGAAAAAGTCTAATTCTTCGGGTATTACCGGATTGAAATATAAAGATAGATTCATAATATCCTAACGCATTATGTCTGATTATTTCTTTTTTGTGTTTGCGTTTTGAATAATTTGCATGCAATCTTCATAGCTTAAATCGGCGTTAGCTTGATTTCTCGGTATTTTATAGTTTTCATTCTTATATGTGATGTATTTACCTGTTTTGGCTTTCATAATTTTCAAATCTTTATCTTCGGTAAAACTTTTCACTGTATTTTTCTCATCTGTTTGCCGGATAATGTCGATGGCTTCTTGCAGCTTCACCTTTGCAATGGAAGTGTCGGCGGGAAGTTTATAGAAGTGACCGTTGTAAGCGATATAAGGGCCGTAGCGACCTACGGCAGCCATAACATCCACATTATTGTGTTTTCCCAGCAATATAGGTTTTTTTGCTTCGTCTTTTGCGATTTTTTCATCTATGATTTCCAAACAACGCTCTAAACCGATAGCAAATAAATCTTCATTTTTTGGTACGGAATAGAATTTCTTTTTAAACAAAACATAAGGACCGTAGGGGCCTATGTTAACTACAAGAGGTTCACCTTCGTGTGAACCTATGGTGCGTGGGAGTTTAAATAATTCCATGGCTTGTTCAAGCGTAATGGTCTCAATGCTCTGACCCGGCATAAGTTTGGAGAATTTTAGTTTATCGTCCGACTTGGTGTCGCCGATTTGTACCACAGCACCGAAGCGGGCTAATTTTGCATATACATTTTTTCCCGAAGCAGGATCAACTCCCAATAAACGTTCTCCGCTGGCTTTTTCCGAAGTCTTTAAAGTGGTTTCTATCTTTTGGTGAAAAGGATGATAAAATTCCTTAATCATTTCCCTCCATTCCATATTTCCTTGTGCAATTTCGTCGAATTTCTTTTCCACTCCGGCAGTGAAATGGTAGTTCATGATTTCTTTGAAATATTCCATAAGAAAATTATTGACAATGTTTCCAATGTCGGTAGGCAGGAGTTTAGCTTTGTCATAACCTACTTTTTCCTTTTTAACAGTAGTATTTATAGAATTGTTATTGTTTAGGCTGATGATTTTATATTCCCTTTCGTAACCTTCTTTATTTCCTTTGATTACATATTCTCGTTTTTGAATGGTAGAAATGATTGGGGCATAAGTAGAAGGTCGGCCGATGCCTAATTCTTCCAGTTTACGTACCAGGCTGGCTTCGGTGTAGCGATAAGGAGGCTGTGAGTATTTCTCGGTAGCTTCAATTTTATCTTTCTGTAAAACAGCTCCTTTTTTAATGGGAGGTAGTTTTCCCTGATTGCTTTCTTCTTCGGCTTCGTCTTTCGATTCGGTATATACTTTTAAGAAACCGTCGAAGAGCATCACTTCACCAATGGCCATAAACTGTTCTTTTGTATTGGAAATGTGAATAGTGATATTCGTTCTTTCGAATTCGGCATCGCTCATTTGAGAAGCGAGGGTGCGTTTGCGTATTAAATCGTATAAACGTTCTTGTGCCGAATCGCCACTTGAAATGTTTTGTTTATTGATATAAGTAGGACGTATGGCTTCGTGTGCTTCTTGCGCTCCTTTTGACTTGGTTTGGTAGTTCCTTGTTTTGCTGTATTTCTTACCATATTCTTCGGTAATAACTTGGTTAGCTGTTGTTAATGCCAAATCGGATAGGTGTACGGAGTCGGTACGCATATAGGTAATATAACCCGATTCATACAATTGTTGTGCAACCATCATGGTACGGGCAACGGGGAAATTTAATTTGCGTGCCGCTTCTTGTTGCAGGGTAGAGGTAGTAAATGGAGGAGGGGGCGTTTTCTTGACGGCTTGTTTCTCAACCGCATCAACGGTGAATTGAGCCGTTTTGCATTTTTCCAAAAATGCTTCCACATCCTTTTGTGTTTTAAAGCGGGTATTGAGTTCCGCTTGTAACAGAACTTTGTTTTCGCTGGTAAAAGTAGCTACCACCCTATACATGGGTGTGGATTGAAAAGCTTGAATTTCTTTTTCTTTTTCTACAATCAAACGTACAGCGACCGATTGTACACGTCCGGCCGATAAGGAGGGTTTTACTTTCTTCCATAAGAGGGGCGATAATTCAAAACCTACCAAACGGTCTAATACACGACGTGCTTGCTGTGCGTTGACCAAGTGGATGTTTAACTCTCTTGGATTTTTAATGGCATGTTCTATGGCTGTTTGCGTGATTTCATGGAAGGCTATCCGCTTTGTTTTTTCTTTCGAAATGCCCAAGGCTTCCATTAAATGCCAGGATATGGCTTCTCCTTCGCGGTCCTCGTCAGTGGCTAACCATACGGTTTCAGCTTGTTTAACTTCTGCTTTTAATTCGTTAATAACCTTTGTTTTGTTTGATAGAATCTCGTAATTAGGCTCAAATTCCTTTGCAATATCAATACCCAATGTTTTCTGTGGTAAATCACGTATATGTCCCATGGATGATTTAACCGTGAAATCCTTTCCCAATATGCGCTCTATCGTTTTTGCCTTTGCGGGTGATTCTACGATGACTAAATGCTTACTCATATGTTATGCTTTATTCTTTTAATTTTAGTTGCAAAAGTACATTATATATAAATTAACTTCCTTTATTTATTTTAATTTCTTTATTTTTTTTATTTATATTAATGTATAAGACATAAATTGTTATTTATGATAAACAATTCATTCTATTTGGTTAATGCTGACAGTTTGATGTTTATGTATACTTTTTATGCTTAACATAACTTATATGTTTTTATTTTATTCTTATTATATTACGGAAAAAAACCATGGAATTGTTTTGCTAATTCCAAAATTTAATAGTTTTTTAGGATTTTTTTCTTTTGTTTTTTCTATGATCTTGATTTTAAGTTTGAAAAAATTATATTAAATATAATGTTTGTATTAAACAAATCTATACTTTTGCAGTGCACTATAAAACTAATACAGTATATCAGCAAAAGTATAGAACAATATAAAATAATTAAAAGAAATAAAAATGATTGAGATTAAAAGCATTGATTTTGCTTACAGTAAAAAACAAAAGCTGTTCCAAGATTTAAATTTATCCATGCAAAGCGGCCATATTTACGGTTTGCTGGGAAAGAACGGGGCAGGGAAAACCAGTTTATTGAAAATATTGAGCGGTTTGCGTTTTCCGCAAAAGGGAAGTGTTGAGGTTTTAGCATATCGAGCTGAATTTCGAAAACCTGAAATGTTAAGGGAAATATATTTTCTTCCCGAAGAAATATTTACACCCATGTTGAAAATAAGGCAACTGACAAATGTGTATGCTTCCTTTTATCCTAATTTTAGTTTGGAACAATATAATGCCTATTTAGAAGAATTTGATATTACAAACAGGGACTTATACATTAATAAATTGTCGCACGGGCAAAAGAAAAAAGTGCTGATTGCATTTGCTTTGGCATGTAATACCAAGATTTTGTTGATGGATGAACCTACCAATGGCTTGGATATTCCTTCTAAAAGTATATTTCGAAAAGTCATGGCATCAGCGGCGACAGAAGACCGGCTGGTATTAATTTCCACTCATCAGGTGAGGGATTTACACAGTTTAATTGATTCAATTATTATTTTAGATAATGGCGAAATTGTTGTGAATGAACCGGATGAAAGAATTACCCAAAAGTTATGCTTCCAAGCTGTTGATGGAGATGTGGATGAAAAAGAGGTATTGTATTTTGAAGAAAACCTGCGAGGAAATCTGATTGTTACCGAAAACAAACATCAAATCGATAGCCATTTGGATTTGGAATTATTTTTTAATGCCGTTATGGCAAACAAAAAAAGAATAAAAGAAATTTTTAATGCCTAAATTTATTATTATGGATACATCATTGTCGTTAACTCGGATAAAACATTTATTAAACAGATATTTTATTGAAAACTGGAAAAAAGATTTATATGTCGGATTGGTGTTGTTGGTGATTGCTTTTGCTTCCAATCCCATGGCAGGATTTTCTGGCTTTGTTTATATGGTGATGGTTTTATTATATACAGGCAGAATATTCGGTAATTTAGCACATAAAGAATCTGCTCAACATTATCTTATGATTCCCGCAAGTACAAGCGAGAAATTGATTGTCAATCTTTTTTTAAGTCACATCTATTATGTGTTGTTATTGTTAGTGTTTCTTGTGTCGGGAATCCTTCTAAGGGCTTTTATTTTATCTCCTTTTTGCGAGACTTTCAATTGTTTTAGTTTTTTGGATGCTAAAAAGAGTATGTTTAGCTTTTCTTCTTACGTCTCATTTTTAAGTTTTCAAAGCATATTGGCTTTTGGTTCCGTTTATTTTAGAAAGAATGCTTTTATTAAAACCTTATTAAGTATAGCGGCATTTTTCTTTTTCTTAGTTATGCTTGTGATTTTTATATTTAGATTGAATCCCGACAGCTTAACCCCTCTTATGGATCAACTTAGTGTGATACAAGAATCCTTTATGATAAATCGTATGCTGAATTATAAAACAAGCTTTTGTATGTCAACCATCATTTCAATTGTCATTACATGCTTTTTCTGGATATTAAGTTATTTCAGATTAAGAGAAACGGAGGTTTAATATGGAATTTAAAGAGAAGCAAGCCATCTATTTACAGATAGCCGATTATGTTTGCGATCATATTCTCAACGGCCAATGGCAAGCCGGTACAAAGGTGCTGTCGGTAAGAGAATTAGCCGTGAAACTCGAAGTGAATCCCAACACCGTTATGCGTACCTACGATACTTTATTAAAACAGCAAATTTTACTCAATAAAAGAGGAATAGGCTTCTTTGTCGATAATGAAGCCGTGGATAGAATCATTCATTTTCGCAAACATCGATTTATGAATGAAGAATTGCCGCTCTTTATGAAAAACATTCATTTGCTACGCATAAGTATGGATGAAATTATGAAAGAATACGATCAATATGTCAATAATCAACAAAGTAATAAAACATTTAAAAATAAAGAAGATGAAGAAAATAACAAATAAAGCATTAATCGTTTTTGTAGTGCTATGTGTAATTATTGTTATGATTAGTTCAATAATAATCTTAAAAAAAGCTAAAAATAAAACCTTGTCGGAATGGATACAATATCATGTAATTCTTTCGGATAGTTTATCATCCTCCTATGATAGTACGGTTTACAAAGTGAATCAAGAGAATCTATGTATAGACGATGCTGTTGAAGCTATTTAACAACATAGGTCAAGTCTTAATGATAATATAAACTTTCTTTCAAAGTAAAATGGCTGGAGTGAGCAGTGATGTTCACTCTTTTTATTTATAAGTCTATACGACCTTCAAACACACAACAAGTGGGTCCTTGCAGCATGATGTTAGTAAAGGTAGTATCTTCTTTTTCAAATGTAACCTTAAAATTTCCACCCCTTGTTTTAACCTTCACTTCATGGCAGGGGTGCAAGAGCGAATAGGCGAGGGAAGAGGCAGTTACACCGGTTCCGCAGGATAGTGTTTCATCTTCCACCCCACGTTCGAAAGTCCTGACAAAGATATAATCTTCGTTGATTTCGACAAAGTTCACATTGGTGCCCTGCGGGAAGTTTTTGTGATGCCTGATGCGTTTGCCTTCGCCAATCACATCATAATTTGCTATATCATCGACAAAACTAACCACATGGGGTGAACCTGTATCTAAATAATAAGCGTTTTCGAAAGGGGTGATGGAATCAACATTTATCATTTGAAGGGAAACTTCCACTTCATTGCCATTTTCATTGATAATAAAACCTTGATGCATACCGTCTACACCGAGGAAATAGGCTTTGTTTTGAATAATTCCCGATTTTTTGGCAAATGCTATTGCACAACGACCACCGTTACCACACATGCTGCCTTCGTAACCGTCAGCATTGAAATAACGCATCTCGAAATCAATACCTTTTTTTTGTGTCGGATTGATAAGGATTAAGCCGTCGGCACCTATACCGGTGCGTCGATGGCACAAAGTATGGACATGCCGGAAATTGTCGTTGAAATCGAGTTTGCTGTTGTGAACAATGATAAAATCGTTGCCTGCACCGTGGTATTTATAAAAGGTAAACATATTCAGTTATGTGCTCATTTTCAATATATTGATTTCCTCTTGTTTTAAGAAGCGCCAATGGCCTCTCGGTAAATCTTTTTTTGTTAAACCGGCATAAGAAACACGGTCTAATTTTTCGACATTGTAACCCAATTGTTCGAAAATACGACGTACTACGCGGTTTTTACCCGAATGTATGGTAATTCCTATTTCGTTTCTGCTTTCACCTACGTAGGCCACTTCGTCGGGGACTATCTTGCCGTCGTTCAATTCAATGCCTTCCACAATTTTCTCAAAATCGGATAATTCCACCTTTCTATCTAATTCCACATGATAGATTTTTCTTACGCCGTATTTGGGATGCATCAGTTTTTTCGCCAGTTCGCCGTCGTTGGTAAACAACAACAAACCGGTGGTATTACGGTCTAAACGACCGATAGGATAAACTCTTTGAGGACAAGCACCTTCAATCAGCATCATCACATTTTTGCGATCGAATTCATCGTCGGTTGTGGTGATATAATCTTTGGGTTTGTTAAGCAATATATAAACCGGTTTTTCTCTTTGCAAGATTTTGTCTTCATAGCGGACTTCATCGGTAGGCATTACTTTGGTACCCAATTCGGTAACAACAACACCGTTCACTTTAACGGCACCTGCTTCAATAAGTGTATCCGCCTCCCTGCGTGAACATATTCCCGCATTGGCAATGTATTTATTTAAACGAATAGGACCTCTTTCTTCACTCCATTGTAAAGATAATATTTTGGGTTTACGTTCACTGCCACGGCCTTCCTTGCGACGTTGGTTCACGATTTCGGATAAAATTTCCGATTCGGCTGTTGCATTTCTTTTTCTTTTCCTGACCGGACGCTCGGTTTCTTCTTTACGAACAAATTTTTTCTTTCGGCTGTCGTCCGAATAGAAGGGTCTGTCGCTACGTTCTCTTCCAAAGTCACTTTTCTTCCTGTCGTCTGTATAAGAAGGTCTGTCGCTACGCTCAGTACTTGACTCTCTTCTTTTACGTCCGGATGCTTTATCGCTAAAAAAATCTCTACGGGCTTTGCGTTTATCATCCTTATCGGACGATAATTTTATTTTCAAGGGATTCTTTTCCGTTTTTTTGACTATACGCTTCTTTTCGGACGTGTTGTCCTTTCGTAATCCTTTATCTTTATTTATGTTTACCACGGATTTTTTCGTATTTATTGTTAAGCAAACGTAGACTTGCTTAACTTATTATAAATAATAATAATTATGTGTAATATGAAATTTTGCAAAAGTATATAAAAATATGGGATGAAACAGGGGTAAGAATGAATAAATACGAATTAAAATTGCGAATCATGATTTGATATCTAATGGACAAAAAGTAGGCTGACACCTCAATTAACTCTTTAATGTTATTTTCTTTGCAGCATTTGAAAGTATATGATCAATAAATTCTTAGTGCCGGTATCTACATAGTGGAATTTGCATCTAAAAAGGAAACGATAAAGAAAAAATTGATAATAAACAGATAAAAATCCGCTTCAACCCCCTATGTTTAGAGGAGATATGGCACACACATTATTCTTTTCTAACTAATTTTATTGTAGAACCGTTTTCACTTATAATTTTAATTAAATACATACCGTTTTCCCATGTTTCGGTATGTAAGTTTATCATTGAATTATTAATTTGCATGTGCGATACTTCTTTACCGAGGATATCGTAAATGTGAATTTCTTTAATAATATTTTGATAGAAATCAATGTTTAGTTGATTAGTTGTAGGATTTGGATAAATTTTCAAGTTTTTAAAGATATCAACATCTTCGATAGCATTATTTAATGCAAAAATAGCAGTGATAGTCGTGTCTTGAGTAAGGTTAACTGTACGCGGATTATCGGTATTGCCATCGTTCCATTGAATGAAAATATATCCGGTTTTAGCTGTAGCGTTTAAGGTTGAGAAAGTGTCGGTGCAATTTGGTGTTGATTTGCTTACTGTACCCCAAGCTATATTATTGGAATTAACAGTGATAGTATATATAAATTTTTCCCTAATATTTGGAAAATCTTTCCAAACATCAGTTGTTTCATAAATGGTTTTAGAATTACAAGGGACAAAAAGCGTATTAAGGTAATCATCCCATCCGAATGCAGTTGGATCAATATAAGGAGGTGTTTTTGACTTACATGTAAATTGATATAGGTCATAACAAGAAAAAAAAGCGCCGTAACCAACATAATCAACAGAAGTCCCTAATATTACGGAAGTTACAAGGCTTCCTTGAAAAGCATAAGTGTCAATAGTTGTAACTGTATTAGGAATAACAAGATTTGTAAATTTGAGGCCTTCAAATGCGTTGCGGCCAATATATTTGACCGAACTAGGGATGTTTAATGCGGTTAATGCTAAATCTGAAAAAGCAGTGCTTTTAATTGAATCAATTCCATTTGGAATAGTAAGATTATTTACATTCATGCAGGAAGCGAAAGCAGCTTCCTGTATGTCGGTAACTGAATTGGGAATGGAAATGGTTTTTAATCCAATACAACGTAGAAATGCACAGATGCCGATGATGGTTCTCATGAGGTCTAACGCCTGAGTTTAGGCGGACCGCGAAGCGGTTTCGACTCCAATGAGTTGTTAGACCTCACACACGGAGAACGATAGTGGCTACGTACACAGTGACGAAAACCTACAAGTACACAGAAACAGTACAGGTAGAGGCGGAAAGCAAAAAAGCCGCAGAAGATGCGGCGATGGATATGGATGGGGAGCGCAACGAAGATGACTACTTGTACGACGTTGAAGCTCATGAGGTCTAACACCTGAATTAAGCCGCGCCGTGAAGCGGCGTCGGCTTGAATGAATTGTTATGTTTCACACCACAACACGGAGAAACGGAAATGGGATATTGGTTGCCACAGGATGCCCGCCGACTGGCGGAGTTTTTCACGAAGGTCTGCACGGATTGGGACAAGGCGAGTGCAGAACGACGCAAGGAACTCATCAACCCGGATGATCCGGTCGTGTTGCGCGTTCCTAACCCGGAATGGAGTGGCCCCGGCGAAGCTGGCCCATACGGCGAAG
>MWCE01000213.1 GCA_002069895.1 Bacteroidetes bacterium ADurb.Bin234
TAAGATGGCAAATCTGGTAATGAAAACATGCCTTTATTTGCTAATGGTTTTAGCAATTCGTAGTAGGTATTCCATAACTGCTTGCGCTTATCTTGAATAATATCAAGATGCTCTACTTGAGCCCACAAAAAAGCAGCTATAACCTCACTCGGTAAAAAAGAAGAGCCTGTATCAACCCAACCATATTTATTAACTTCTCCCCTAAAAAATTCTGCTCTGTTTGTTCCCTTTTCCCAAATAATTTCAGCACGGCGGATAAAACGTTCGTCATTTATCGACAACATTCCACCCTCACCCGAAATAATGTTCTTTGTTTCGTGAAATGAAAATGCAGCTAAATGCCCGATCGAACCTAATGCTTTTTTCTCTCCGGTTTTGGGTGAAATATAGTATGAATCAATCGCTTGTGCAGCATCTTCAACAACCAATAAATTATGGCGATTAGCGACGTCCATAATCTTATCCATATCGCAAGCTACACCTGCATAATGCACAGGTACAATAACTTTCGTTTTGGGCGTGATTAAAGCCTCTATTTTATCGGCATCAATATTGGGATTGTTTTTGTAGCTATCGGCAAACACAATTTTTGCTCCGGCACGCACAAATGCCAATGCAGATGATACGAATGTATAACTTGGAACAATTACTTCATCACCCGGCTGAATGTTGCAAAGAATAGCAGTCATTTCAAGTGCATCCGTACAACTTGTTGTAAGTAAGCACTTTTTGAAACCGTAACGATCTTCAAAATACTTTTGGCATTTCTTGGTAAAATCGCCATTACCTGACAATTTTCCTTTGAAAACCGCCTGATACATATAATGCGCTTCTTTACCGGTAAGATACGGAAGATTAAAAGGAATATGATGTGTCATAGTTGAGTTGTAAAATCATTCATGTTTTGTAAATATTGGAGTAATAGGTATTTTAACTAGTCGCACCTGCACACAATCAAAATATTTTGCAAAGATAAAGAAACAAATGCAAATACTAATGAATAATGTTATGATTTAGGTATTATACATGCTTTTACCTTACGAAAATCAACAAAAAAGGAGATTTTGTGTAATAACACTTTCACTTTTTAAACAGATTCCCTTTGATTCTTAGTGAACATGCCGCCATGTCAAAAAAAAATACAGTTTATATGGATTTTGTGATTTTCCATCTCCCAACTCTCTGACGACTTTTACGATCTTCGTCTAACAGTGTTTTGACTTCTTCATTTTCTTTTCTTAATTAATACCTAATTAAGAATCTTTATATTTGTTGGGAAACATACAGAGAAATTATAATATCATAATTTTGCAAATTTAATTATAATTAAATTCAAATGGGAATTGATAAAACAAAAACATTATAAAGAATAGATTTTGAAAATTCAAATAAGTTATTTTGTTGTTTTTTTGTTGTCACACTTGTTAATTTGAACTATATGCCTTATTCACTAGAGCGTTCAATATAACAATTAGAACACACTTAAATAAAAAACACCACCACTCCTACCATTATTACAGCTATTGCAATAACTTTTTGTTTGTTAATCTTTTCGTTAAAGAAGAATAATGCGAGAGTTGGTACGAATAAATAGCTTAATGACTCTATAATGGAGACTTCTTTTACCAACACGCCTCTTCTCATAGCAAAGATATTGACAAAAAGAGATACAAACATCAATCCATAGCCACCTATCACTTTCCAATTCAAATATTCTAATATAAACGAGTTATGTTCAACTTTCGAGCTACTTTTTAGCAACATTTGTGAAAAAGAAGCTATTAATACACTTATAACAACTAATAAGTAATACATAATTTCTATTTATTATTCTGCCATAATATGTACAAGTATCATGTTTTTGCAAACAATGCTATGCCAATAATGATAATTGTTCCACCAATAATATTATTCAATGTTATGCCCTCACCAAATATAAGAGCCGAAAACATAAGTACAAAAATAAGACTTGTACCCTTAAACATATACGCAGTAGTAAGCTCAATGCGTTTAAGTACCTGCTGCCATATTACTGCGTAAATTCCTAATATCACAACAATTGCCGCAACTCCACCAAAAAATGCTACACTCAAGAACTCTTGCTGCGAAGTAAATTTAGTTGCAATAGATACACAAGCGTAAAAAAGATTTACAAGAAGTAGATAAACAATTGTTTTAAATTCTATTTTATTATTAATATTTTTTTTAAATAACGTCATTTAATCTCATTTTCTTAAAAATTTAGCCTAATTATCGACCCATAGTTCTTTCTCACCAACATTTTTTTAGTACATAACACATTTCAATTCTCGAATAATCGACAATAATCAGATTCTACCCTATTTTTACATTCAGCCCTATAAGTATGCCATTGCCTATTATCGTGTCAATCTTTACCAAACAGACATTTTTTAAATCCATAACGTTGTTCAAAATAATCCTGACAACGTTTGGTAAAAATACCGTTGCCAGATATTTTCCCTGAGCGAACAGCTTCTTCTATGTATTTTGTTTCATTACCAGTGAGGTATGGTTTGTTGAATGGTATCATATATTATGCAATTTAATAACTATTATCTAACAAAAAATCAGCAATGTGACAGTGATGAATCCCTTGAATTGACTCGTTCCAAAAATCGTCCATTGTAACTACATATTTTGGGTATTGATCATTGATAGAGAGTAATACAGAGAATTCGCGTTCAATAGTCTCAGGATTTTCGAGCTTGTAAGCTACCTGGATATAGATTTTTAGATCCGTTTTTTCAGCAATAAAATCAATTTCTTTGGAGTCTAATTTCCCAACAAACACATTGTATCCTCTTCGTTTAAGTTCTAAAAAAACCATGTTCTCCAAGACCCCCGAAATTAAGGTGTCTTTATACCCCATGGTAGCATATAGCAATGAAATATCGCTTAGGTAAAATTTTTCCTGGGTTTTGAGCAGCTCTTTTCCTTTTATATCGTATCGTGACACCCTGTGTATAATAAACGCTCCCTCAAGAGCATACAGATAGTTGTATACAGTATTAATGTCGATTTTACGGAACTGACTTTTAAAATAATCGGCTACATTTTTACCCGAAAAAGTATTACCTATATTACTAAATACATATTTCACAACCCGCTCGAGCAGTTCCACATCGCGTATTTTATAGCGTTGAATGGTATCGCGAAGTATGATAGAAGAGTAAATATCGAAGATAATTTTATACATACTCTCTTCGGAATAGGACGAAGTATGTACAATTGGAAAACCACCCTGCCTCAAATAGTTTATAAACTGTTTACGAGTATCTTCTGAAATAACTGTTTTATAATGTGCGTTAAAACTTAAATACTCACTAAACGATAGCGTATAAATGGGAATTTCTACATACCTCCCAGCCAAATGGGTGGCAAGCTCCGACGAAAGTAAATGTGAATTTGAGCCGGTAATGTATATATCGATATCGAAGTCGACAATTAAAGAATTGATGCATTTTTCCCAATTAGTTACTTCCTGCACTTCATCAATAAGCAAATAATATTTATTTTGAGGTATTATCTGTTTACTTATAAATAAATAAAGTTTTTGGGCATCCGTAAATTCTGAGAATGCAAAACTTTCAAAATTGATAGCAATGATTTGTTTTGCTGAAACACCATTCGAGAGTAAGTATTTTTTAAGTAAAGACAAGACCGTTGATTTTCCACAACGACGAATGCCAGTGATTATTTTAATCAATGGCTGGTCTTTAAAACTTAGTATTTTATGTAAATATTGGTCCCGTGCTATCATTTTCACTGTTTATGGTTATAACCACAAAGATAGTGTATTTATTTTAACTTTTTATGATTATAACCCAATATTGTATTCATCAGCGAATTGTTCATCTCTCGAAAGTTTTGCAGAGCTTACA
>MWCE01000214.1 GCA_002069895.1 Bacteroidetes bacterium ADurb.Bin234
CCATAGCCGACAAGCAGGAAGTGTGGCATTTGGAAATCTTAGGATCGGGTAAAGGAAACAAAGGAGCCGTATGGGCGGCCCAACGCGTGCCCGACGAACATATTTCAGTGAATGCAAACGCAAGTACCATCAAAGAAATAGATACGGCAAACAAAGATTATTTTATGTATTCCGACAATGTGTTTTCTTTGGCTCTCGACAGCGGATGGTGGGATGGTAAAGAGCTTTTCCGTTTTTGCTATGCTTATGCCCCTGCAAGCCGCGCTTTATTGGCTGCACGACGGCGCGAATGGCGGGTGTTCGACCTCCTCGCTCCTTCCTTGAAATTAGACCCTAATATGGAGAATTATCCCTTTTCCGTAAAACCTGATACCTTGGTTTCACTCGAAAGGATGATGAACGTTTTCAAAGATTATTACGAAGGAACGGAATATGATTTACGGAAAAACATTACCGTTAAAGGTGATAGCGGCAAAATGGTGATATCGCCCCTTGCCAATCCTTTTATGTCGGTGGATGAATTAAGGTTGCATAAAGTAAACGGCGGCTGGCATCATTTGGGAGAACGCAATATCGCCGTGAGGTTTACAATGTATGGAACCGTCATACAATGCCGCGATTGGCTTCCCGACGAAATAGGCGGTGTGGTATGGTTTGCATTGGACAATGTGGCTTCGTCAGTTTATGTCCCTATTTATTGCAGCGTTACCGATGTAGCTTCGACTTATAAAACCGACGGACGTAGAACCGGTTTCAGTCGCGATGCCGCTTGGTGGGCGTTCAATCGCTTGGGAACTTTGTCTGCTCAACGTTGGGGTACTTTCCGTAAAGAACTGGATAAAACATGGATCCCTTTTCAACAAAAGCTATTGGTAAATCAAGCAACAATCGAAAAACAAGCTTTAGACCTTTATAATCCTAAAAAACCCGCTAAAACCATCAAGCTGTTAACAGATTATAGCATGGAATGGTGTAATAAAGCCGTTAACGCTGCTTGGGATTTAGGGGATTATATTTGGACGAAATACGACGGTTATTGGTAGAAATTAAAAGAATATTTGAGATATGAAACATAGATTAAAAGGTATGGGAGTGGCCTTGATAACTCCTTTAAAAAAAGACTTTTCTATCGATTTTGAAGCCATCGAACGCTTGGTGGAATACCAAATTCAAGAAGGAACCGATTATATTGTTGCTTTGGGAACAACCGCCGAGACTCCTACCTTGTCGTTTGCCGAACGTAAGGAAATTTTAAAAACGGTGGTGCAAGCGGTGAAAGGAAGAATTCCTGTGGTTGCCGGCATCGGTTGTAACAACCCGTTGGAAGTTATCGAACAAATTCATTTATACGATTTAAAGAAAGTGGATGCTATCTTATCGGTAGCACCTTACTATAATCGACCCCAACAAGAAGGGATATTTCAACATTATAAAGCCATTGCCAAAGCATCGCCCCTTCCGTTAATCCTCTATAACGTAGCATCGCGTACCGCCGTTAACATCGAAGCCGAAACCACACTGCGTATTGCCAAAGAAATACCGAAAGTAATAGGCATTAAAGAAGCTTCCGGTAATTTCTTCCAAATCATGCATATCATGGAACACAAACCTTCCGACTTTTTGGTTATCTCGGGCGACGATGTCATTACATTGCCATTAATGGCTTGTGGTTTGGACGGATTAATCTCGGTGGTTGCCAACGCTTACCCCAAGCTTATATCGCAAATGGTAAAAAGCTCTTTGTATGGCGATTACAAAACAGCTCGCAGTTTGCATTATCAATTATTGACGGTGATGGACCTTTGTTTTAAGCAAGGAAGCCCTTCGGGAGTAAAAACTTTTATGGAATGTCAAGGCCTTGTCGAACATTATGTGCGTTTGCCTTTGGTTGATGTAAGTGAAAGCTTAAAACAGGAGATTAAGATTGTAGTTAATTCCATGAAATAATGACATATCAGGAACTCATACAGTCATTTAAAAGGAAAATCTATTTGCCTGTTTATTTGTTAATGGGCGAGAATGATTATTATATTGATAAAGTAACAGACTATATACAAGATAATTTCTTTGAAAACGAAGGCATAAAGGATTTTAATTTGGAAATTGTTTACGGAAAAGATACCAATGTGAGTGAAATAGTGTCGTTGGCCAAACAATTTCCCATGATGTCCGATTATCGTGTGTTGATAGTCAAAGAAGCACAAGGACTGGAAAAAACCATAGGCGATTTGTTACCCTATGTACAGAACCCTCAAAAACAAACCATTTTAGTATTATGTTATAAATATAAAAACCTTGATAAACGTACCGTTCTCTATAAAACCATCGATAAGTCGGGGGGTGTGTTTGAAAGCCCTAAAGTGTACGACAACCAAGTGCCTAAATATGTGAAAGAAATCGTGGCCGAAAAGAAATTTATCATATCCGACTATACAGCCGAATTAATCGCCGCCCACATCGGAACCGATTTGTCGAGAATTGAAAATGAAATTATCAAATTAAAAAATATTATAAAAGAAGGAGAAGAGATAAGCCCGAAATTAGTGGAAGAATACATAGGTATTAGCAGGGAGTTCAATGAATTTGAATTAATTAATGCCATTTGGGCGCGCAATGCTTCCAAAGCTTTTCAAATTATTCAGTATTTTGAATCAAATCCTAAAAATTATCCCAATGTAAAAACACTACCTATTATTTATAATGGATTTATAAAATTGATGCAGTATCACTTTGCCAAAGAGAGACGCAATCTTAAAGCTTATAATATTTTCAATGCCGAAGCGGAAAAAGCTTTCTATAGTGCCGTTCAATTCTATACCCTCGACAGATTAAAAGCCGTTATCCACCTTTTAAAAGTTTATGATCTGAAATCGAAAGGATATGAAGGTTACGATATCGACGACCATGAACTGTTAAAAGAACTGACCATCAAAATTATAACTTGTAATTTTTCGTAATGAGTTAAAGTTTGTTAAATAAAGAATTTTTTATGCAGAATATTGTATTGCCAAAAGGAGTTCTAAAAAATGATTTGTCATGTTGTTAATTAAGAATATAAAAGAGTTAGTCCAGATAGAAGAAAAACCTGTTCCCTATAGGGCAGGTGATAAAATGCAGGAAATGCATACCTTAAAAGATGCTTGGTTGTTGATTGAGAAAGATAAAATCAAGGATTTCGGGTTAATGAAGGAAATGAGTCAGGAAGCTCAAAAGGCAAAGGAATGTATTGATGCCGAAGGCAGAATGGTTTTCCCTTCTTTCTGCGATTCGCATACCCATATTGTATTTGCCGGTAGTCGTGAGATAGAATATATTGATAAAATCAAAGGATTATCCTATGAAGAAATTGCCAAGCGTGGCGGAGGTATTTTAAATTCTGCCAAACGCTTACATCAAACGAGTGAAGATGAGCTTTTCGATGCGGCTTGGGAACGTTTGGAAGAGATAAAAACCTATGGTACCGGTGCCGTTGAAATTAAAAGCGGCTACGGACTCACAACCGAAGATGAATTGAAAATGTTGCGTGTGATTCATCGCTTGAAAGAAAAATCGCCTTTGACCATAAAAGCCACTTTTTTAGGTGCTCATGCTGTCCCGCTCGAATATAAAGGACGACAAGATGATTATGTGGATTTAATCATTAACGAAATGATTCCCATGGTGGCAGCCGAAGATTTGGCCGACTTTATAGATGTGTTTTGCGATAAAGGGTTCTTTACGGTTGAAGAAACGGACCGCATGCTGATTGCCGGTATCAAATACGGATTGCACCCTAAAATTCATGCCAATGAATTGGATTATTCCGGTGGTGTTCAAGTGGGAGTGAAATACAATGCTTTGTCGGTCGACCATTTGGAGTTTACCGGCGATGAAGAGATTGCTTCTTTGCTCCATTCAGAAACCATGCCTACCGTATTACCCGGTGCCGCTTTCTTCTTGGGTATGATACATGCTCCGGTGCGTAAAATGATTAATGCCGGCTTACCTATCGCCATGGCCAGCGATTTCAACCCCGGTTCTTCTCCTTCGGGAAATATGCAATTGATTCTTTCGATGGCTTGTATAAACTACCGTATGTTGCCCGAAGAAGCTATTAATGCCACCACCCTCAATACCGCTTATGCACTTGGTTGCAGCGATACACTCGGAACTATTGCCAGAGGTAAGATGGCCAATGTGGTTATTACTAAAAAAATCCCTTCCTATCATTACATGCCTTACGCTTACGGTAGTAATAAAGTGGAACAAGTTATTTTAAATGGAAAACTACAATAAAGTATACCTGCTTGCCGGCGGCAACCTGCAAAATACTGCCGAAAAGTATCAAAGACTTTTTGCTTTATTGGAAAATCATATAGGAGATATAATCTTATCATCCGGATTTTATCTTAGTGAAGCATGGGGATATAAGTCCGAATATCCTTTTATTAATCTGGCGATTTGTTTGCATACCAAACTATCGCCCGAAGAAGTCATGCAAAAAACGCAACATATAGAAAAACTCATGGGTAGAGATAAGAAAAATGAAAAAACCTATACCGACCGCAGCATGGATATCGACATTATCTTTTATAACGACCTTATAATGCAAACCAACTCCTTACAAATCCCGCATCCCCGCATGCAAGAACGACTGTTTGTGTTATACCCTTTATGCGAAATAGCATCCGATATGATGCATCCGGTCTTAGGTAAAAGCATTCAAGAGCTTAAAGATAGTTGTGAAGATACTACGGAAGTGAAAATTTTCAGTTTTACCAATTAAATAATATGTTAAAGTCCACAAAATAAATAGATAATAAAAGCATCTTATGTTTTTATCGATTCTATCTTAGTATGATAAAAATGAAATTCTTCAATGGAATGAAGAAATTTTAATGAAATTCTTCAACGCATTGAAAATTTTAGTCCATTTTTATTTGCTTCTGATGGTTATCTTTAATGTCATTTTAAAAATAGGGAAAAGCATTTCTTCACACAAATGTAATTTAATGGTTACATCCTCGTAATTTGCATGGCATACTTTTGCATCAAAAAAAGAAAAAATATTAAACATTAAACAACATGCAAAAGCAGTCATTAAAAAAAGTAGTTTTGACAATAAGTTTATCCCTGTGTGTTTCGGTAATAAGTCTGGCACAGGAAGTGGAACAAACGCCAATGGAAAAAATGGAAGCCAAAGTAGAAGAAATGAGCACTTCGCTCGATGCGTTAAAGAAGTTTAAAATTTCAGGTTATGTGCAAGGCGATGTGCAAGTGGGGCAAAGCGATGCCAAGTTAAAAGTAGGGTCAGCCAAAAACGATCATGAAAACACCTTTGTGAGAATGGGTATTCGTCGCGGAAGGATTAAATTGAGTTATGCGGATAACATACGAAATATCGCAAGCAATGCCGTTTTTCAATTGGATATGACCGAAAAAGGAGTAAGCATTAAAGATGCTTATGTTTCGTTTACCGATCCATGGATACAATGGATGTCGGTAAAGGCGGGAATTTTTGATCGTCCTTTTGGTAATGAAATCTCTTATTCCTCCAGTCTGCGTGAATCGCCCGAAAGGAGTACGGGTTGTTTAATCCTTTTCCCGGGAGAACGTGACCTCGGCACGGCTTTGATAATCCAAGCTCCCAAAGGGAATCCGTTGAATGGATTAAAATTAGAAACGGGTTTGTTTGGCGGAAACGGCATCAACCTCGACAATGACAATCGCAAGGATTGGATATCGCATCTTACTTATAAGCAAAGTTTCGATAACATACAATTCGGCATAGGCGGTTCCTTTTATTACGGAAATGTATATCAAGGAAATGATACGGTTTTTCAAATGAAAGGAAAAGAATATATCATTGCTGAACAGCAAGGGAAAGGTGATTATTCGCAACGCATGTATTACGGTGCTGATGCTCAATTATTAATATCGACAGGTTTGGGGATGACTAATTTACGCATAGAAGTCATAGGAGGAAAACAACCCGGTACGGCGAATGCATCTTCCAGTCCGAGCAGTTCGGAATTACACGACGGAAAAACCTATCGCCGTGAGTTTTTAAGTTTTGTTGCTTATTTTATCCAAGATTTCGGACGTCATTCCCTTGTCTTAAAATATGATCAATACGATCCTAACATCCTTCTTGCCGCTAATGATATTGGATTGAATGGAAGTTCAAAGGGAGATATTATGAAACAAAACATCGGTATAGGCTATTTATTCCGTATCAATGCCAACCTCCGACTCATGGGCTATTTCGATTGGGCACTGAATGAAACTTCCGTTAACTTGAAAGGATATGAAAAAGATTTACTAGACAATACATTTACATGCCGCTTACAATATAAATTTTAAAAATAATAACATTTAATCATATTAAGAAATGAAAAAGATTTTAGTAACGATAGGACTTATCACTATCACAATGCTTCAAACAACAATTGCACAACGCATCAAAGGAAGCGATACCGTTTTACCTTTGGCACAGAAAGAAAGCGAATCGTATATGAAAGCACGTCCAGGGACCAAAGTAACCGTTACCGGAGGAGGTAGCGGGGTAGGCATTGCCGCTTTAATTAGTGGGACTACAGATATTGCCATGGCATCGCGTAACATGAAATTCGATGAAAAAGCCAAAATCCAACAAGCCGGTAAGGGACAGGTAGAAAAGATTATTGCTTACGATGCACTCGCGGTGGTTGTTCATCCTTCAAACAAAGTGAGTCAATTAACCCGTAAACAACTCGAAGACATTTTCACCGGAAAAATCACCAATTGGAAACAAGTGGGAGGTGCCGATATGAGCATTGTTGTTTATTCTCGCGAAACCAGTTCGGGAACTTATGAATTCTTCAAAGAACATGTTATGTTAAACAAGAATTATAAAAATTCCGTTTTATCCATGCCGGCTACCGGAGCTATTATCCAATCGGTTAGCCAGACCAAGGGTGCCATAGGCTATGTCGGATTGGCTTATCTGAATAAAGAGGTTAAGGCATTGAAAGTGTCTTACGACGGTAAAACTTATGTAGCTCCTTCCTTCGAAAATGCTAAAAACAAAACTTATCCGGTTGTTCGGCCTTTGTTCTTTTATTATGAAAAGAAATCGGCCGCAAAGGTTACTCCTTTCATTGATTATGTTTTATCACCCGCCGGACAAAAAATCGTTGCCGAAGTAGGGTATATTCCCGTAAAATAAACCGATACCTTTATACTATACTTCAATCATAGCAAAGTAAATTTTTAAATGAGAGATGTAAAAAAACGTCTCTCTTTTTGTTTATACAGAAATAAATGGTATTTTTACAAAAAAAACACAAAAAACTCGACTTATCTATGTTTAGACAAATACAATTTCGATGTTTCATCAAAAATATCGTCCCGCTTTACGTATTCGCTATTCTTTAAAGAATTTATATTACAGAGACGGTATGCTGAATATTCCGCTTTTTCTTTCTGACTACACAACAGAACTTATCGAAATGGTTTTAAGCGGAAACCTGATACAGGAAAAGCATCAGAATGAAGATAAATAGTTAAGAGAGGTGAACTTAAATAAATGCTTACCGTGTTGTTCCTTTGAATTTTTCAAATGCCTTATACACATTAGAATAAGATGGACATTCACAACCAAACTTTTTAGCTCTTTGAATGGCTTTTTCTAATTTGTTTTCACTGCACAGATCGCTTACCCACTTTTCTTTTTCTAAAAAATGTTTTTTCTTTTCGTAAGTGTTTATATGTTTTTTTAGTGCTTTTTCAACTGCTTTTGAATCTTTGAAGATTTTGTTGGTGTTTTTATAGTGTAAATAAAACCAATATTCTATAGAAGGCAAGCTATCGCAAAAAATTACATTTTTCTTTTTGGAATATTTTTTTAGTAACGTATTTAGTTTTTTTCTTTCCTTTTCATCTCTTTCTGCTACATCTTTATCAAAAACACAAATGGCTATACTTTTTTCTTGTAAAACCTTTTCAATATTTTTCTCCATCTTTTCTATAGATTCCGAGACAAAATAACGGGGTCTTATTTTAAATTTATAATTAAAGATAGATTGAATATGAGAAAAATAATATTTTTCCGTAATACCGGCTCCTATTATTACAGGAATGGACTCTCGTAAAATACGTATATCTGTTTGTCTTGCCATGATTTATTCTTTTATATTTGGGATAGCACCAAAAACTCCATTTCTATAAACTCTTTGGAAAGAGGACATGCGATTTAGCCCTTTAAATTCAACTAAGGAATACAGATTGCTATGCCCCGTTTCGTCTTTTTCAGTAAACCATACAGCATCTTTTCGAAACAAATCATCAATCTCGTTTAATAACGGATCATAATGTGTTGTAATAAGTAATTGAGAACGATTATTTTTTTCTTCCAAGAATTTTTTTAATATAAATTCTACTAAATCAGGATGTAAAGAACATTCCATTTCGTCAATAGCAAGAAATGTATTCTTTTTTATTTGTTCATATATAGCTGCTTCTAATCCGAAAATACGTTTGGTCCCTTTTGATTGAAGTTTGCTTTCGAGTGAATATTTTTCTGCCCCTCTTTCATTTTTCACACTGTGTTCAAAAGTTGTTTTATTTATTTTGATATTTTTTTCTTTTCTAATTCTTTCTTTTTCCGCATCCGGTAAGTCTTCATTATGTAAGATAAAATTTATTACATTTTGAGGAATATCTTCTTTAACTATATGTGTGTCTATATCTGAAATATTAAAATCGGCGTGATGAACAAAATTTAATAAATAATCTTTTAGGTTTTTGTTAGATAAAATTTGATGTTCTGCATAATCAAACATTTTTGTGGATGGTTCAATAATAGGCATAAAATTGTTTTTCATCCAATTAATGGCTTTATCGATTTCCGGTAAGTTCACATTTACTTGATTTCGAGCAGCAAAAAAAGACATATTTGTTAAGCATTTCAAACATATTTCTTCTTTGGCTGTATTGCTAACTTTTACAACTGCCGGATTGAATTGAATAACGGAAGTGTTATTTTCTAACGTTCTTTCAAATAATAAGGTAGGTTGAACGGAAGTATAAAAATATAATTTTTCAAGATATACACGTTGTTCGTCTAATTCCAAAATATACCAATATTTTGTGCTGTTTACATAAAACTTAAGTTCAAAATATGAAGGTTGATGGATGGTATTAATGTCTAATTTAAAAGGTATTGCATCTGTTTTTTCATCTATTTCATTGGTTTTGGAAAACCAAAAAGCAAGTAAAAAATCAAACGCATTTAACAAATTTGATTTTCCTGAAGCATTGGCACCATATACCAATGCAAAACGTAAAAGACGAACGTTTCTATCTACTTGAACCACTTGATAATCTTCAAAAGTTTTATCTTTTGTAGCTTCAAAACTAAAAATAACTTCGTCTTTAAACGAAAGAAAGTTTTTGATTTTTAATTCTTGTATCATCTTTTATAGGTATTATTTGGGTTGCAAAAGTATATAAAAAACGTATGCAACTTGATTTTATTTTTGAAATCGGAATAAATAATGTAAATATTAAAAATAAAATACAGATAAAATGTTATTGAGAATTTTTACAAAAAAAACACAAAAAACTCGAGTTGCTATGCTTAGACGGATTCAATATAATTACGAATTACGCCTATGAAGCCATGGCATTGATGTTGTTTCTGTCTCTCGTGTCCCAAGTGTCCTTTTTAATACCCTATGTTTTCTTAACAGAAATGCAATATCTATTTCATCCTTTCTTCATATATATTAAAGACTTTTGCAGAAAATAAAAAACAACGTTACGTGAAGAAATTCATAGAAAAAATCATACAGGGACTTTTTACCGTCAGCGGGTTTGTAACCAGCATTGCCATATTGCTGATTGTGTTATTTCTTTTTACCGAAGGAATGGGGCTTTTTAAAAATAAATTGGTGGAAGACGGTTATCAGTTGGTTGTAAACAAACAGAATGATGTTTCTTCGCTTTCGGCCGAACAAATAAAAGATATTTTCGACGGTGAAATTACCAACTGGAACGAAATAGGAGGACGTAATCAGGAAATTATTCTTTTCCGTTTAAACGACATAAGCAATTATTTTACCGACGAGGAATTGGGATCCGAATTGGAATTTGTTCCCGAAAAAATATCGGAACTCATAGCGCAGCATCCCGAAATGATAGGATTTATTCCTCAACAATACATTGACAACGCGTTTAAAGGGAAGGTCTTGGAAGCGGGCAAGATAGGTTTCAGTGATATCTTTTTAGGAAAGGAATGGATACCGACAGCCACACCGGTGTCGTTTTACGGTATATTACCGTTGGTAACAGGAACATTATGGGTTAGTTTGGTGGCCATTTTATTAGCCTTGCCTTTCGGCTTGGCGGCGGCAATCTATCTCGCCGAAATGGCCAATCACAAAATGCGTAATATATTAAAACCTCTCATAGAACTTTTGTCGGGTATTCCTTCGGTAGTGTATGGCTTTTTCGGTTTGATAGTTATTGTCCCTTTGGTACAGAAACTGTTTCATTTGCCGGTAGGCGAAACGGGCTTAACGGGCAGTATCGTATTGGCCATTATGGCTTTACCAACCATTATTACCGTGTCGGAAGATGCCATGCGTAATTGTCCGCGTTCCATGCGCGAAGCAAGTTTGGCTTTGGGTGGCAGCAAGTGGCAAACCATTTATAAAATCGTGATTCCCTATTCCATATCGGGTATTACCTCGGCAGTAGTTTTGGGTATTGGACGGGCTGTGGGCGAAACCATGGCCGTGTTAATGGTTACGGGAAATTCGGCCGTGATTGCAACGAGCATACTCCAACCTTTGCGAACCATTCCGGCAACCATTGCCGCCGAATTGGGAGAAGCTCCCGACGGTGGTGTGCATTACCAAGCTTTGTTCCTACTGGGTATTATATTGTTTGTAATCACTCAAATTATTAACTCAAGTGTGGAATATGTTTCTGCGAAAAATAAAATATAATCATGAATATAACACTGAAAAAACGTCGCTCTCAACATCTTGCCTTCGGCATCGTTTCTTTGTTAACCTATTCAATAGTAGCCATATTGATAATAATACTTGCTTTTATCATCATTCGTGGTATAGGGGTTATCAACTGGGAGTTTCTTAGCACTGCCCCGACCGACGGCATGACAGGCGGCGGCATATTTCCCGCCATAGTCGGTACCTGCTACCTGATTCTCGGCAGTGCCGCTTTTGCTTTCCCTGTAGGGATTATGAGTGGTATATATATGAATGAATATGCTCCGAAAGGAAAGTTGGTACGGTTTATACGAATGATGACCAATAATTTAAGCGGTATTCCTTCCATCGTTTTCGGATTGTTCGGCATGGCACTTTTTGTGAACAAATTGTCGTTCGGCGATTCCATATTGGCCGGTTCTTTAACATTGGCTTTGTTGAGTTTACCTTTGGTAATCCGTACCACCGAAGAAGCCTTGAAAGCCATTCCCTACAGTTTTAGGGAAGGTAGTTATGCCTTGGGTGCCACCAAATTGCAAACCATACGACGCGTTACATTACCCATGGCCTTACCCAATATCACGACCGGTTTGATATTGGCCGTCGGAAGGGTATCGGGCGAAACCGCTCCCATTCTCTTTACCTGTGCCGCATATTTTCTGCCTCAATTACCTTCCGGTGTATTAGACCAATGTATGGCGCTACCCTATCATTTATATGTGTTAGCTACCAGCGGTACAAATATGGAATTGCAACGTCCCATTGCTTATGGTACGGCATTGGTGTTGATAATGATTGTTTTGCTGGTAAATATAACGGCAACCGTCGTACGTAGATATTTTGCGAATAAAGTTAAGATGAACTAGATAAGATATGAATAAAATTGAAGTTAAAAATGTTGATTTCTTTTACGGCAATTTTCAAGCTTTGAAAAATATTAGTTTGGATATCGAAGCCAATAAAGTGGTGGCCTTTATCGGTCCTTCAGGATGTGGTAAATCAACATTTATACGTATTTTCAACCGTATGAATGATCTGATTCCCGAAACCCGCCTCAAAGGCAGTGTGAAAATCGATGGGGTGGATATTTATCAAAAAGGAATCGATGTAGATGAATTGCGTAAAAACGTAGGTATGGTTTTTCAACGTCCCAATCCCTTTCCGAAAAGTATTTTTGATAATGTAGCTTATGGTTTAAGAGTGAATGGATTGAAAGATAAACATTTCATTTGTCAAAAAGTGGAAGAATCTTTAAAAGGAGCTGCTTTGTGGGAAGAGGTGAAAGACAAACTCAAGGAGTCGGCCTTTGCTTTGTCGGGCGGACAACAACAGCGTTTGTGTATTGCTCGTGCATTGGCTATTTCTCCTTCTATCCTATTAATGGATGAACCAGCCTCGGCATTAGATCCCATCTCCACCGCTAAAATTGAAGAACTGATCTGGGAATTGAAAAAAACATATACCATTGTCATCGTTACCCATAACATGCAACAAGCAGCCAGAGTGAGCGACAAAACGGCCTATTTTTATCTCGGTGAAATGATTGAATACGACGACACGAAAATTATTTTTACCAATCCTAAAAAAGAATCGACACAAAACTATATCACCGGTCGTTTCGGTTGATGTATCACATTTAAAAACCCGCATATTATGGTTAAATTTATTGAAATTGAACGTAGTCAGATAAAAGAAGATGTAAACGATATGTTTGCATTGGTTATCAAACAAATTGAGCAGGCAAGCACCGCTTTGTTGAGCATGGATAAAGGCATTGCTTCGCAGGTGATTGTTTTCGAACATAAAGTGAATTCTTTTGAACTGAAAATCACAAAGGAGATAGAAGATTATATTGCCTTGTATAATCCCGTAGCTATCGATCTTCGTTTTATGCTCTCATTATTGCAAATGACGATGGATTTGGAACGTATAGGCGATTATGCCCGCAGCATGGCACGCTTTGTAAAAGAAACCGAAATGAAGGAGTTAAATCCCGAACTGGTCGAAAAAACACAATTGAAAAAAATGATTCAACAGGTATTGGCCATGCTTAAAACCATGCAAGTGGCTTTTACCGAAGAAAATGCCGAATTGGCACATACCATCTTCGATAAAGACGATTTGATTGATCATATCCGAACCCTGTCGACCGACATACTTGCCGACTATATGGTGAACCAAATTCCCGATACCTCGGCCAAAATATGTTTACAATTGCAAGATGTATTCCGTAAACTCGAACGCACCGGCGACCATATCACCAATATGGCCGAAGAATTTATTTTCTATCTCGATGCCAAAGTCTTAAAACATCAAAAGAAAGGGTGAGGGAGAAGATAAGTTTGTTTAAGTAGTCTCTTCGTAGCAGGGTCTAATGTAAAACTATTATTGTCTTACCTGTCCTCAATGTTCAATAATTTCTTCAAGATTTTTTACAGATTCGTTTGTCCACCGTAAACTATAATCCATATTTTTCTATAATCATATCATGAGAAAGAGTATCTTGATTTTTCATATCATTTAATCCTCTCATGATTCCTGTTTTCTCTTTTTCAGATAAATCATTCCACCAATCATTATTACAAGGATTACATATCGAATCCCTTTTTTGATTGTTGCTATTTTTTGGTCTAATAAGTTTCTCTTTACGTTCAGATTTTAATTTGAATTCTTTCATAATGTTTTATTTTTTGTGAATGATACAAAAATACATTTTTTATTTCATTATTGTCCGATATAAAATTCCGATATTGTTACAGATTCTTCACTTTGCTTCGTTACATTAAAAGCATTGCATTAAATAAATCAACAAAAACAAAATTCTTTCAAATTGTAATAAATGTACGGCCTCATTAGTCGTGCGTTATATTTTTGTTAATTAGAAATGTAAATGACCCTAAGCATGCGCCAAAATCCGGTTACCAATGTTCATTGTTAGGGTGGGCACCCTAATACCCAAACGAAGGCAGCGAGCCAAACGAACGAAAGCAGCGAGCGAAGCCAGGGTGGGCACCCTAACAATGGAATTT
>MWCE01000215.1 GCA_002069895.1 Bacteroidetes bacterium ADurb.Bin234
TTTTTTCCTGAGACATGTCTTCAAAATATTCTATAAAATTTTGTGACATATTCTCAAATAATGATTCTTTAACTAATTTTGCTTTCATATTAAAACTTATTTTTATTTATATATCTAATTTTTATTTATATATCTAAAACAAATATAACAAAAATAATCGAAATAAAAAAATTTATGATACTTATTTTATGCAATATCCGTTAAATATATAAATAAAATATTGTATTTTCATGGCAGTAATAGTATCAGATAGCTCAAACCCTTTTTATACATCTTATTTAAGCGATCCAAGCGCATTTTATTTAGCAGATAGTTATAACTTAGGCGCATATAGTGCTACTACTTTAGATATAGCTACTCAAAGAAATATAGATGTTACTTTTACAAGTAATGCAAATTGTTGCGGAATTATTTTAGCTTTACACGCAGTATCCGCTGTTACTACTGCAAGAGGAGTTAGAGTTACATTGCAAGAAAATGTCGGCGGAACATGGACAGCAAGAGCAGTAAAAGATATGACTTGTGCTGAAATAAATCCCGAATACTCTATGGGAGGGAATTCGTTTGTTGGTTTTTTTTGTTCCCTTTAAATTTGATAATCCGTATCCTATAGATACTACAGCTGGAAAATGGAGATTCAATGTTGCTGTAAGTACAGCAGTTGGTTCAACATCTATTTGGCAATTAATGACATCAAATGGTTTAGCACCTGCTTATGTTACATGGTGTGATAATCCTGTTACGGCAAATGATGAAGATACATTAATTGTTGCAGATAAGGTTATTATAAATAGAAGTATAACACTAAGAGGACTTGCGGCAACAGGAGAAACTACTACTGGAACTTGTGCATGGATATGTCGTAGTATGGACATAAGTAAATCGGGAGTATGTTTATTAGAATGGGAAAATCCGCCTGCTGAAAGCTATACGTTAACATTAGGCGGAAGAATATACATGGGTTCATTTTCAGGGTTTCGTGTTGGCAGTGAAGAAGATAGAATTCCTTTTAATAGACAGGCAATAATATGTCAAAAAACTACACCCGATTATGGAACAGTAGTGCCAGGGTTTTTACAATATATGGGAACAACATCAGGACGTTCCAGAGGAAAATCTGCATTTTTTCTTTACGGGGAAATTCCTGAACAGGCTTATGCAGTTTTAGCACAAAATGAAAACGCAAACCAACCAGTAATTCATTTGACAGAAGATGTTTCAGGAAAATGGTTTCCAGGAGATTACGTATATGTAGGGAAACAATATCTTAGAGGCCAAGGAACAATTGTATGGCAACAAATATCTGCTGTAAATGGATCAACTGTTACATTAACTAGTAATTTATTGTCATATAGACGATATGCCGGCGGCACAGTTATAAATCGTGACAGAGGATATGGGATACACGTTCAAGGATACATGGTATTTAACATAGAACACCCGAATTATTTTGAAGTTAGTGGCTGTAAATTAGAAAAAATGGTTTTTATGTTACAAGTAACAACGAGTTACTATAATTACCCTGCATTGCCGGCAAACAGGGATAAACACGTAATTGAAAATAATATTATGTATACAGATAATACATCAGTGTATTATACATTTAATGGATGTTTAATTCCTCCTGAAGGTATGAGTTTTAAACGTAATGTTTCATTTAGGCAAACTATGCTATATCAACCAATAGCGTATTATGCTGATACAGTAGCAACCAATAAATGGTATTCTGGTTTATTGGAATTTAACGATAATAGAATATGCGCACAATATGCTGTATCTCATTTAGCATCTACTGCCGCTGTATATGTAAAAGTGCATATAAAAAACAATTCATTTGAAAATTCTGCATACTCTTTTGTATATGCAGGAGATATTGATCTTTTAATGACTAATAACGTATTTTGGGGTAATTCTGCTTCTGTAACAGGAGGCGGTTCGGTTAGAATGAGTAAAATAAATAATGGATTATCTGAAAATAACTATTTTGATTATTGTGCATGTGCGATAGGTTTTATAGGTTCTGAAACTACAATAAATTTTAGAAGCAATTATGACAAATTTGGCACTATTGCACCTAACGTAAATGATTTATCATTTTATGGTGGCTTATATTATGATGTCGTATTTAGATATGCTACTGGTTCAAATTCGGGAAAATTAATTATCCACGAAACATATATTAGAGATGGTGCTAATAACTCTCTTCTTGGAATTGAAGCAGAAAATAACGAGCCAAAGGTAGATAAATCTTACACGCCGTTTGGAAAATTTCAAAGATGTGGTTATGAACTAGAAGACCCAACTGTACATACTTCAGGTGAAGATAAATATTCTCTAAGGTTTGAGCCTTTTTACCCAGAAAGACCATTGCTTTTTTCACAAGTAATTCCTATCGGAAATCATTGTATGAATAAACAATTAAATGTGACTGCTTGGTTAAAAATTAATAGCGCTAATTATTATGCCGGAGAACATATAAATCCTACAATTGAAGTAATATATGATCTTGACTCGTCAACAAGAGTAACAGCTTCTAGTACAACGGCTTGGCAACAACTATCTTTAAATTTTACACCTATTACGCCCTTTAACAGAATGAAACTAAATATTTATGGCGCTACATCTGCAACAACTACAAATGCATATTTTTATGTAGATTCCGTTAATGTTCAATTGCCCCAAAACACTTTTATCAATTTTGGTGACATGAACATTTGGCAAAATGGATTACCTGTAACACCGTTTTTATCAGT
>MWCE01000216.1 GCA_002069895.1 Bacteroidetes bacterium ADurb.Bin234
TCCTATCATAGCTGCAGCTGCCGATGTGTCGCATCCGGTAAAACAAGGTTTGGTTCAAGCGTTTTCAGTATATATCGATACATTATTAATATGCACGGCAACAGCTTTAATGATTTTAGTTACCGGCATGTATAATGTCTTTTACGAATCAGGAAAGGTATTGGTTGAAAATGCCCCTCAATTAAGCAATCAATATGTAGTTTTTACACAAGCCGCCATCGATAAGGTAACTCCCGGTTTTGGTAATTTGTTTGTAGCCTTCGCTTTATTGTTTTTCGTATTTACCACGCTGATGGCCTATTATTACTATGCCGAAACAAGCATAGTTTATTTATTCGGGAAAAAGAGATGGGGATCATTTGGTGTATGGGGACTTCGTGTTTTAATCGTTATTGCTGTTTTCTACGGTTCTATAAAACAAGCCACTTTAGCCTGGCAATTAGGAGATATTGGCGTAGGATTAATGGCATGGATTAATCTCGTAGCCATCTTTCTGCTATTTCCTAAAACCATACGTTCATTAAAAGATTATGAACAGCAAAAGAAAAAAGGCCTCGACCCGGTTTTCGACCCCGAAAAACTAAACATTAAAAAAGCTGACTTTTGGGAAAAGAAATAGTTCAACAGTAAGAAATTCAATACAATAGTACTTATTCATGAAGTATTAAGAAAGCAAAAACATAAATTTATTTACGTCAAGTGGTAAATTTAAAGGAATAAGTATGTTTTAGATAATCAGTGAATATACCTATATTGTTCGAGAGGGAATTATAGATAGAATATGGTACTTGGAAATGCATAATAAGTAAAGAAAACATGTTGTTTCCTAATAAAATAAAGAATTATTAATCTTTAAACTTTTGTTTATAATAAGGAAATTCCTTTGCCAATTCTCCGGAATAGTAGAAATCGAATGCTATGCCGCCGAAGGTATAGACGTTATCATTAATAGCGATATTAGCTCCCCCGATTTCAGGATTGGGTTTGGGTTCCGATTGTGAAAATCCTAAATTAAAGAGTGTGATTAAAACACCTACATTATCGGATATATCATAACCTGCTTTTTGCCATTGTTTTTGAATGCTGTGAAGGATTAATCCTGTGTAGAGATAAGAATAATAATGATTTTTATCGTTGGTTAGTCGTAGGATACGAGCGGTAGTATCTGCAAAACCATTTGGATAATCAAGGAGATGTTCATAACGCTTGGAGATATAAAATTCGGAAGCAGTATCTTTGATAAATCGTTCAATACGTGCAGCGGTATGGGCTTTTATTCCGGTTATGCCTAATGAAAATTGGGTTTCGGTAACCAACACTTTAACCGGACCGAGGTAGGACTTAAACAGTTCCCGTTTGGTATGATATAATCGTATTTGTTCTCCAATTAAGGTAGCTACAATCAGTCTTGGTTCTATTCCGGCATCGGCAGCGGCCTTATCAATGGATTTTTTGTCTTTTACGATGGCTTGTTTCAAGGCATCCCATTCTTCGGTATTCATCCACGGGATAACGTTTTTTTCGGTCATTTTCATTTTTTGCTTAAATGAATTGCCTTTTTGTACCATTGCCTGGTATTTAGCATTTATAGCTTCATTTTGCATAATATACAATTCATTTGCCAATATCATTTGCCGAACGACCATAGGATTTTGTGTTTGTTGCATAGCATTGAATATCAATTGTGCATTATAAGGATAATAGGTGGAAATGCATAATATCCTGTAATAATCATTTATCCATTCAGCGGGTTGATTGTAATAAGCCGTATCGGATAATGTGGTTTTAGAAAGGGAACTTACACGGGTTAAGTAACGATTGTTTCTATCGGTGGAGCCTTCATCTTTGGTAAGTCCGAGTTTAAAGATAAGCCAAGCACAGATTATTCCGAATCCGGCCAAAGCAAAACCGTAAACAACAAATGTTTTTAATTTTTTCAAGATGGAAATTATCCTTTGATTTTTATTGTGTGTGTTCCTTTCAACTGCAGGCATGATAAGGTATAATCAAATGAATATTATGATTTTAATAAAATATTTTTAACTCACAAAAACGGATGCAAAATTACATTTTAATTATCATCAGCTATCAATAAAAAAGAAAAATATTTTTTGATTATCGGGGGATCAAATTTCAACTCAATGCAAACAAAGCAAGCGTTGCATGGCATTTTCGAGAGTGGCACGCGGACAGGCAACATTCATTCGCATAAAACCTTCGCCGGTTTGGCCGAATTCGATTCCGTTGTTTAATCCTAATTTCAATTGATGGATAAAAATATCATCCAATGCTTTTCCATTGGTTGATAACCGACGGCAGTCTAACCACAACAAATAGGTTGCTTCCGTTGGCATTACTTTGATTTGCGGAATGTTGGTTTTACAGAAATTCACCACATAATCAATATTGTCTTGTAAATACTCCCATAATTGGAGATACCATTCTTCGCCTTGTCCGTAAGCCGTTTCGGTTGCAACTGTACCGAACAAATTACCGAAAGCAATGTGCAAGCCGTTTAAAGTACGGAGGTATTTTTCGCGTAAGGTTTTATCGGGAATAACAATCATCGAAGTCGACATTCCGGCCAGGTTGAATGTTTTGCTTGGCGAAAAACAGGCAATAACATTGTTCGATAATGTAAGCAGGCTGTTATGTTTATGGGGCGGACGAATAAAGTCGCTGTGAATTTCGTCGGAGACAAGGATAATATGATGCTTTTCGCATAAAGTCAATAAAGCGGATAATTCCTTTTTAGTCCAGGCACGTCCAACCGGATTATGCGGGTTGCAAAGAATAAGCATTTTGGTGTCGGCATCAATTTGGCTTTCCAATTTATCAATATCCATCACATAGTTTTCACCTTTTAACTTTAAATGGTTTTCGGTTAATAGCCGGCCGTGATCTGTTACGGCATTAAAAAAGGGCGGATAAACGGGAGGTTGGATAATCACTTTGTCATTGGGTTGCGAATAAGTTAATACCGACATGTTTAATGCAGGCACTACACCGGGGGAAAAGCAAATCCATTCTTTTTCAATTTTCAATCCATGACGTTTTTGCATCCAATTAATAAAATTGGTAAAATACGATTCTCCGAAAAAGGAATAACCGTACACAGGATGATCGGCGCGTTTTTTAACGGCATCACAAACAAAGTCGGGAATGGCTATATCCATATCAGCAATCCACATGGGCAATAAATCGGAACAACCAAAAAACATCGAGGTTAAGTCGTGCTTTACGCAATTGGTGTTTCTACGGTCGACGGTAATATCGAAATTATACTTCATCATTAGAAATCAATCTTCATCTTTTTAAACATAGCCGTATTGTTTATGATTTCAATGGCCTTTTGATAGGTATTATCATCTTCGAGCCATATTTTGGCCGATTTATTCGGATCGTATAAACTACGGGCTATCAATGTTTTTATTTGACGTTTGATGTATTTTTCCGTATCAAAGTTTTCTTGACGGCGGGTATAGATATCCATTTGTTCTTTAATGTATTTTTCAATCATCGTTTGAATCGTTGTGTCTTGACCGAAAGAGTTGAACGTAGGATAAAGTGTATTTAAAGAATCTTTATATTGTTTTGAAAAATTGTTTAGTAAGCTGCCGAAATCAAATAAAACGGTATCTTTCACATTTTCTTTATAAGCATAAGCATAAAAGTCTTTTAAGAAAGAACTGTCGATAATAAAATGTTCATTAAAGGTTTCGAAAGTAGGATAACGATTTAAAATATTTTCCTTTTCCGATTCTAAATAACGCAACACAAATTGATTAAAAATATTATTTCTAAAAAGCTGCCAATAATAGTCGGAAACTTTGATGGTGTCCATGGGGATAAAAATATCGGGCATAATACCGCCGCCGCCATACACTACCCTTTTATTTTCGGTATAATATTTAAGGGAGTCGGGGAAATGAATGCTGTCGGCATGTGTTAACTCACCTGAATTATAACGTTTAATCAGGTCGCGACCGTAATCTTCAATGCCCTCATAGGGTTTTTGAATGCAACGTCCGCTCGGAATATAATAACGGGAAGTGGTTAACCGTATAACCGAGCTGTCGGGCAACATGGTAGGGGTTTGAACCAAACCTTTTCCAAAGGAACGTCTCCCAACAATAATACCTCTGTCCCAATCTTGTACGGCGCCCGATACGATTTCAGAGGCCGAGGCGGAATATTCATCGATAAGAATAACCAATTTCCCCTTTTGAAAACTACCTTTTCCTTTCGTATTATAGGTGATTTTGTTTTGTGTTTGATTGTTTTGTGTGTAAACAACCAATTTATTGGCTTCAATAAATTGTTCCACCATATCGATGGCAGCACTTAAATATCCTCCCGAATTACCCCTAAGGTCAAAAATAAGGTGTTGCATTCCCTGGATTTTCAATTCGTTAATGGCTGATTGAAACTCTTCTTTGGTTGTTTGTGAAAAGCGTTCCAATTTTATATAGCCCGTTTCCTTATCAATCATAAAATAAGCATCTATGCAATTAATAGGAATCTTATCACGAATAATAGTAAAAACCAAAGGCTTGTCTTCTTTTCCCCGTTTAATACTTATTTTTACTTTCGTATTCTTAGGTCCTCTTAATTTTTTAAACACCCAATCGTTTGTGCAGATTTTACCTACGGCAAGCGAATCATCAATCGTAAGAATTTTATCGCCGGCAAGAATACCCACCTTTTCGGAAGGTCCTCCTTTGATGGGTTGAACAACAATGATGGTGTCTTTTATTATTTGAAATTGTATGCCAACACCTTCAAAATTACCTTGCAGCGGTTCGTTGGTGCGGGTAACATCAGGTTTAGATATATATATGGAATGAGGATCCAGCTCTTTCAACATTTCTATCGTCCCTTTTTCTACAATTTTATTGAAATCGACGCTATCGACATAGAAATATTTTAAAAATTGTAAGAATCGCGACATTTTTTGTTGATTCAATAGGAAATCATCCGTGGTTTGAGCTGTAACAGTGATGGATGATGAACATATAAATAAGCATAATCCAAGAAAAATTGAAGTGTAAGGTTTTTTATTTAACATAAAGAATGAATTTTTATATCATATAATGATATGATATACAATTAAATATTAAAACAGTTTTTTTAAAATTACCAAACGCAAAGATATATTAAATTGTATATTAACAGTAGATGTTTTTTTATTTGATATTTCTTTTTTTTGTGTAAGGGATTTGTATTTTTTTAATAGGTTTTTTTTAATATTATATGTAATCTTACCCGGTCTTTGTTTTTTGGAAATAAAAACCCCAGATAATATATTATGTCACTTCTTGATGTATATAATCCGTTTCTTCTTTTGATAGGCCGTATTGTTTCATAATAAAATCATCCATTTCGTTTGCATTATTTTCACCGTTCATAAAATGATCGCTAATGATTAGCAGTTGGCGATAGCTGTTATCATTCCATAATGGCAGGGGTAATTGTTCCAAATGGCTTTGTAAAACTTTTATACAAGCGTATTTTTTTTGAAAGATAAACTGGTAGAGAGTGGAATTAAACAAAGCGGCAATAACTTTGATAGGATAATGAGGAATTTGAGGAATAAGAATGTTGGCACTGTTTAAACAGAGTCTTTGTTTGTCGTCGTAAGCAAATATTAAATACTTGGAAATAAAACGATAAATGAGTTTTTCCTTGGCTCTGTATTTTGTTTCGGGAGCCGATTGTTGAAATTTTTTCGGTGTAAATCGAATGAAGCAGGATGCTTGTTTGAAGCTAAATTTTTCAATGTCTTTACCGGTAATAATTTCTTCATATCCATTTTGTAATTCATTGCTCAGGTATTTTTTATTATTTCCGGTAACGATGCCCAAGGCCCAATCGGCTTGTTTTTCCAATGTAGTGTGTGGATAGGCATATATTTTATCCAGTATCTGTGAATCGAAGTTGTTTATGTGTATATCGAAATTAAAATCGGGATTTTGTTCCCATTTTAATTGATTAGCCGTATATAACTTGTTCCCTTTACAAATATTTATTTGTTTGTTTGGTGTTTTCTTTTTTACTAAATCCAAACGAACAATAGGAGTAAACACATGTTTAAAAACACGATCTAAGTAAATAATCTTTTGTATATAAGTATTTTCTATAATATATCGACGGATATCTTGGTGTTTCCTTACGTGGAGAATGGATTCGGGTAGAATAAATGAAATAATTCCACCTTCACAAGCCGAATCAATACCTTTTTTTAAGAAGTAGGAAAAAGATTCGGAAGAAGTAAGTGGAGCATAAAGTTGTTTTAATTGTTGTTTTTCGGGAAGAGAAAAATGAAAACCCCAAGGCGGGTTGGTTGCAACCACATCGAAATCATCGTAATCAAATCTATCGAATAGACTGTCTTTATGAAATATGTTGGGACTGAAATCTAGATTTTTAAAAGTTATTAAAAAATTTAAACGCGCAATACGAACAGCCAATTCATCTCGGTCGATTCCATAGATATCCATAGGATTCTTTATTTTATGAGAAAAAGCCAATAAAAACTGACCAGTTCCGCAACAGGGATCTAATACCCTGGAGCGAGGCTTGACATAAGTTTTAATTATATCATCTACAATGTTTGAAGGAGTGTAATATGAGCCCGCTTGCGCTTTTTCGCCCACCATCATCAAAGATTGGTATATAAAGCCTAACACATCTTTTTGTTTGGGCAAACGGCAAGACGATAAAAACAACAATTCCTTTGTTATTTTCAAATCGGACAGCCACTCCTGCATTTCTTTTTCAATTTGTTTGTTTTTAAATATAAGTCTTTTATTTATAATATCTTTTATCGTAAACTTCACCAACAAATCTTTTCTACAAAGAACATTCAAACTCAACAGGGCAAGTGCCGTAGATGTTGGAATATGATGTTCTTTTATATAATCAACAATTGATTGAATAAGGATGATATGGTTTTTGTTTTGAGAATATTCAATGGGAACAAAAAACTTTTTCACTTTCGATTTATTTGCCCGGCTGTTTAGTTTGGTGAAAGTGCCGTTTTCGATATCGTTTTGCAACTTTTTCACTTCCGACATAAGCAAAAAAATTCTATTTTTCTTTTTGCTAACTTGTAGATAACCGTATTTAATCCAGTTACGAATCGTTATGATCGAAGTGCCTAACATAGTAGCGGCCTTGCTGATTTCTACGGTTTGCGGTGCATTTATATTTTGATAGATATCCTTCATATTGTATCCCAAAAATTGAGTACAAAAGTACATAAAACCTTTTATATACATTATAAGTCAAAATGAAGCTTTCTTTTAAATGTATTATATACAAAGAGAAATAAAAAATCAAAGCACACCTTTTTAATGAATAAGGTTTCCCTGAAAAGGAATAAGCAGAATTCATTGTTTGGGAGCGCTCCCAAATGGTTTTTTCACACGTGAAAAATAAATTCTCACACATGAAAAATTTGCTAGGGAGCGCTCCCAAACAACAGCTTCACCTTAGCCGTTATAAATCAAACGTATAAAATATATTTTTTGATTCGTTAGAGTTAGAATAATACGTTATAAATCAATATTATTAAATAGATATAAATATATGATTTTTGCTATCACTCCCATTTTCAAACAAATTGATTTATGGGTGAAAACAAGCGAAAATCATAAGAAGCATATAATAAACAATGAAATAAATCGTTTGTTTTCCGTTGTTTACATCAATAGTATGAAACATATCTTTTTGTGTTTATCCTAACGGCATGGAAGTGTTGAGGGATTAGGTCTGTAAAATAAAAAACGAAAACATAAAAAATGTACTTTTGTAAAAATTAAAAAAACAATGGGTAAATCAGTAAGCATACCAAAAGGAACAC
>MWCE01000217.1 GCA_002069895.1 Bacteroidetes bacterium ADurb.Bin234
TGCAACCGGCAAACGGGACTGGAGCAATTTCCGCCGATATACCTATTTTGTAAGCAAAGAGCAAACCAATAAAACATTCCTTAAACAAATCGGGGAAGGTGATTTCACAACACTTGATAAAATCAAAGAAGCATTCAGTGTTGAACCTGTTACAAAACAGTTTTATAATGAAATACAGAGCTGGTATTTCTGGGCAATGGATAAAATATCATTTCCCGAAGATTATACATACAGCACTGACCCAACAAAAGATAAAGAGATACGCAATGCAACAAATCTTATTCGTTTAATCACAAGGATTATATTTATCTGGTTCTTAAAAGAGAAGGATTTAGTTCCATCTTATTTATTCTCAAAAGAAAAACTTGCGAAGCTTGTCTTAGACTTTGTGAAAGACAAAAAGTCATACAACTTTTACAATGCCATATTGCAAAATCTCTTTTTTGCTACCTTGAATCAAAAAATGAACGAAAGAAAATTTACTGAAGACAATGGGTATCCTGCAAATAAAAAAGAATACGGTGTTAAAAATCTCTATCGTTATGCAGATAAATTATTGATAGATAAAGATAAAGTTTTAGAACTGTTTCAAGACATTCCCTTCTTAAATGGTGGCTTATTTGATTGTCTTGATAAAGAAGACGAAACTGGAAAAGTAATATATATTGATGGCTTTTCAAGAAACATTAAAAAGCAGGCAAACATACCCGATTATCTCTTTTTTCAAGAAGGCGAAGAAAGAGTTGACCTTTCATCATATGGTATTGTCAGTAAACCTGTAAGAGGACTCATAGATATCCTCAATAGTTACAACTTTACCATTGACGAAAATACGCCCATAGACCAGGAAATAGCATTAGACCCTGAACTTTTAGGGAAGGTATTTGAAAACCTGCTTGCTTCATATAACCCGGAGACAGCAACCACGGCAAGGAAAGCAACAGGTAGTTATTACACCCCCAGAGAGATAGTTGATTATATGGTGGAAGCAAGTTTGTTTGAATACCTCAAAGGAAAATTTCCTGAAATTGAAGAAGAAAAAATTAAACTGCTCTTTTCCTATTCAGAGGAGATTTCGGAGTTTTCAGAGGAAGAGAAACAAAAAATAATCACAGCAATAGATGAAATAAAGATTCTTGACCCTGCCTGTGGTTCGGGAGCTTTTCCCATGGGGATATTACACAAACTTGTCTTTACTCTTCAAAAATTAGACCCAGAAAATAAGCATTGGTATGATTTACAATATCAAAAAGCGCTCAAAGAAACCGAAGAGGTTTTTAAACAGGGCGATAAAACACAAAGAGAAGAAAGGCTAAAGGAGATAAATGAGACATTTGATGAGAATATAAATTATCCTGACTATGCCCGTAAACTATTCTTAATAGAAAATTGTATATACGGAGTTGACATCCAGCCCATAGCAATTCAAATCTCAAAATTAAGGTTTTTTATATCACTTGTTTTAGACCAGAAGGTTGATAAGGAAAAGGAAAATTTCGGCATACGAGCACTGCCTAACCTTGAGACAAAGTTTGTAGCAGCAAATACATTAATCGGCTTGAATAAGCCAGACCATCTTTTTTATACAGATTCAATAAAGAGTCTTGAAGACGAAATAAAAGCCTTACGGCATAAATATTTTACAGCAAAGAGCCGTAGAGAAAAGCTTGAGTATCAAAGAAATGACAGGGAATTAAGAGAACAGTTATCGCAAGCATTAAAAAGCATAGGTTTTTCATCCGACTCATCAGAAAAGATTGCAAAATTTGACATTTACGACCAGAATGCTTCAGCCGACTGGTTCGATTCCGAATGGATGTTCGGGGTAACCGATGGGTTTGATATTGTGATTGGCAACCCGCCGTATATTGATTCTGAAACAATGGTTAATATTGGTTTAGAGGATTTAAGAAACTATTTAATAAATAACTTAAAATTCACTCGTGGAAATTGGGATATTTATATTGCATTCTTTGAAGTTGGTTTCTATCTCTTGAATCAATCAGGTATAATTACTTTTATTACACCTGATAAATGGATTTCTAAACCGTTTGGTTATGAACTAAGGAAAAACTTGCTATCTAATTATTGGATAATTACTGAGTCCGGTCGTAATGTTTTTGAATCCTCAAATATTGATTCAATAATTACGTTTATTACAAAAAGTGAAAAAGATAATATTAGTATCAACAAATTTACTGATAAAACAGTTGTAAAAATTACTGATGCTTCTAAGAATTCAATTGTAGAACCATTTACTTTTGATTGGTTGTTTTCTAAACACATTCAAATCTTGAATAAAATTGAATCGTTAAAATCAAAGTTATCCGATTATGGTATTTGTGAAAACGCTTGTGCAACTTCTGATGCTTATAAGTTAAAAACATTTATCATTAATGTTTCAGAAAAAACTTATTCAGCAGATAAATTCTTAAAAGTTATAAACACAGGCACAATAGATAAATATACAAACAAATGGGGTAAAATAGAGATGACATATTTAGGAAATAAATATTTATTTCCAGCAGTCGAGAGAGATAAATTTTTAAAAGAATTTACTAATACTTATGGCAGAAAATCCATAAAACAGAAAATAATAATAAAAGGTTTAACATTATTAGACGCTTGCTTTGATTTTAATGGAAGTATTATACCTGGAAAATCAACATTAATTATAACAAGTTTAAATGAAAAGAATTTAAAATTCTTACTTGGATTATTAAACAGTAAACTTGCAATATTTTACATCAAAGAAAAATATAGGAGTTCAAGTTATAATCAAGGTATTAATTTCAATAAAGGCATGATAAATTCATTCCCTATTCCGCAAGTTACAAATACTGAACTAACCACTATCATCGCCCTAGTCGACCAAATTCTTTCAGCCAAAGAGCGTGGCGAGGACACAATAGCACTGGAGCGAGAAATAGATAAGTTAGTTTATAAATTATATGATTTAACGGAAGAAGAAATAAGAATAATAGAAAATAGAAAATGACCCTGTTCAAAGGAAGA
>MWCE01000218.1 GCA_002069895.1 Bacteroidetes bacterium ADurb.Bin234
GTAGGTTTTGCTGAGAAGCCTCTCACGCAATCGAGACAAAGCAGCATTTTTAACTGTCAAGCTTGTTTCAAGGGGTATTCTAGTACTATAATAAAACGTTGATGTTGTATTCGTTATATTAAGGTTTTTCATCGCAAATTTACTGTTTAATGCATTAAAAATAAATGAATTTTAAATGGCTTTTCGTTTCGAAAAAATAGTCAGGGGGTGAATCCCAATCACCCCCTGACTTAGTTATTCCGTGGGCGAAAAAAAGAAGAATGCCGTGTGCCGAGAAAAGAGTTGTAGATGCATGAATCGTAATAAAATATTAAAATAATTTCTGCGTTTATTTGTCAACCAACAATTAAAATTCTTTTAGCATGAAAAAAATCAATAAAATAAGATTTAAGAGAATGAGACTGTTATTATATAGCATTATTTTCTATTTTACTACTATGAGCGTAACGGCTCAAAATAAGCCGATAAGTGATGATGCATTCATTTGTTATAATTTTGCCCTTGCAATGGATAAACAGGGCAATTACGAACGAGCTGTTACTAATTTCCTAAAAGCCTATGAATTGGACTCCTCTTATTCTGATGTATTTAAACTAATAGGATTAGCCTATTTAAAAGCTTATAAATTCAAAGATGCCATCCCCTATTTTGAAAAAGCCATTGAAATCAAACCCGACACCGTTGAATCTTACATGAATTTAGGGAATGCGTATTACAGCTTAAAAGATTATAAAAACGCCATTAAATATTACGAAAAAGCCATAGAAATTAACCCTGAACATAGAAGTGCTTACCGCAATTTAGGAAATTCCTATTATAACATTCACAATAATGAAAAATACTTGGAAAACTTTAAAAAATCTGCCCGTTTAGGTGATATAGAAATTCAAAATTGGCTGCGCACTAACGGACATTCCTGGTAAGATTTTCCTTGTTTTATACTTTTTCTCCTTTTATTTTCTATTGTCGAATAAATTCAACAAATACTCCACTTCGTTACGATCAATCTGTAGCGATTTTATATAATTTCTATCTCAAAACGCCATCTTATTTATTTAAACACACATCTATTCAACTACTTTCAATTATTTTACATTTGTTTTAAACAATTGTTTAAAACAAATGTTTTTTTTGTATATCTTTGCAGCGAAATACTTAATTAAATCAACATGACCGAAAGCCTGACAGAAGAAAAAATCAAAGAAGCCGCCAGAATCATTTTTATGGAAAAGGGATATGCTGCCGCTGGCATGCGCGACATTGCCACCAAAGCAGGTGTTAATCTTTCTTTGGTTAATTACTATTATCGTTCAAAGAAAAACATATTTCAAATCATCATGCTCGAAAAAATGCATAAAATCTTCGGAAGTATTATTCCTTATATGATAGATGAAAACACCAGCCTCGAAGAAAAAATCAAGCATATTTCAACGGTCTATATCGACACTATTTCCGAAGATCCGAATCTGCCACTGTTTGTTTTCAGCGAATTGCAAAAAAATCCGGAAGAACTCGGCATCTTATTCCCTATTCAAAATATGGATTTTATGCAAATGTCTATTGTCAAACAATTCAAAGCGGCTTGTCCCGATATCAATCCGGCTCATTTCATGTTGAATTTTCTTGGCATGACCATTTTTCCTTTCATTGCCGCACATATATTTTCAAAAATGCCGAACGGTATTTTCGATAATATCCAAACCATTATTCACGAACGAAAAAAACTCATTCCTTTATGGATAAAAAACATGTTAGAAGCCAATATAAATTAAACAGTCAGTAAGATGAAAAAACGGATATTACTGCTATTCTTTTGCAGCCTAAACATTTCAGGATACATGCAAAACCTTACCATTGAGCAATGTTATGCCATGGCAAGGCAAAATTATCCTTTAATCAAACAATACGATTTGATTGAAAAATCTAAATCTTATAATCTGGCATACGCCGCTAAAAGTTATTTGCCGCAATTAAGTTTACAAGCCCGTGCTTCCTGGCAATCGGATATTACGGAATTTCCCGACGAGTTTAATAACATCCTTGACCGTATGGGCGTTGATGGTATTGAATTCCCTTCAAAAGACCAGTATCGCATCGTTTTGGAATTGTATCAAAGCATTTGGGACGGAGGTTTAACGGCTTCTCAACAAAAAACCATCAAAGCCCAAAACGAAATCGAAAAGCAAAATATGGAAGTAAGCCTTTATGCCCTGTATCAACAAATCAATCAATTGTATTTCGGTATATTGCTTTTAGAGGAACAACTCAAACAAAACGAACTCTTCATGAAAGAATTAAACCGCAATTACCAACGTATCGAAAAATTTATCGATAACGGACTTGCCAACAGTTCGGATTTACACAAAATCAAAGTCGAAATCTTAACACGTGAACAAACAAGCAGCGAAATGACCTATAATCGTAAAGCATATTGCCTGATGCTATCCTTATTAATAGGACAAAACATAAACGAAGAAATCCTATTGGAAAAACCAAAATCAGGTATAGAGATAAAAGAAGAAATAAATCGTCCGGAGTTAAAGCGCTATGATGCACAATTAAAACTAAATGATATACAACAAAAAGCAACGCTTGCCAAAGGGATGCCCCGCATCGGATTGTTTGCCCAGGGTGCATATGCCAACCCCGGATTAAATATGTTTAAAAGCGGTTTTTCTCCTTACTTTTTGGGCGGTATTTCTTTGTCGTGGAACTTATCCGGTTTATATACTTATGGAGATGAAAACAAAAACCTTAATATTCATGCTAACAGCATCGTCATTCAAAGGGAGACCTTCTTATTCAACCTAAACCAACAATTAAGTAAAACCAACTCGGATATTGAAAAAGCAAAAGAATTAATGCAAAAGGACGATGAAATCATTGCCTTGAGAGAACAAATCAAAACAGCTTCGGAAGTTAAAGTTGAAAACGGAACCCTGAGCGTGAACGACTATTTGCAGGATATATTGTTAGCCGATATGGCCAGGCAAAACAAAGTATTGCATGAGATGCAATGGCTGCTCGCACTTTATCAACTTAAAATTGAAAAAGGATTATAAATGATAAGCATAATTTAACAACATAAAAAAATGAAAACGAGAAATATCAGATGGATAATATTGGCAGTAAGTTTATGCTGTTTAGGCATTTCCTGCCGCACGAAAAACAACCCCTATGATGCCAACGGCAGTTTCGAAGCAACCGAAGTCATTGTTTCGGCCGAAGCAAACGGGAAAATTATGGCATTCCATGTGGAAGAAGGCTCGGATTTAAAAGCCGGAGAAATCGTGGGTTTTATTGATACCACACAACTCTATTTAAAAAAATGTCAAATGGAAAGCAGCATCAAAGCCATCAATAACCGGAAAACCAATGTAACCAAACAAATAGCTGCATTGCAACAACAAATACTTACGGCTAAACAAGAAAAAAAACGCATAGAAAACTTATTGAAAGCCGATGCTACCAACCGCAAACAATTAGACGACGTGAATGCACAAATCGCCACCTTAGAGAAACAATTGGATGCACAAAAAACAACTATCGAAAACGCCAATAACAGTATCACCGAAGAAAGCAGTGCTTTGCAAATACAAATAGCACAATTGCAAGACCAATTAACAAAATGTTATATCAATAGTCCCATCAATGGCAGTGTGTTGGTGAAATATGCCGAATACGGGGAATTGGCTATGGCAGGTAAAGCCTTGTTTAAAATGGCCGATCTTAACAATATGACTTTACGTGCCTATGTTACTTCCGACCAATTAACACAATTGAAAATCGGACAAGAGGTAAAAGTGTATGCCGATTTCGGCGAAGACAATACACGTACTTACAAAGGTAAAATTGCATGGATTTCAAGTAAATCGGAATTCACTCCCAAAACCATACAAACACAAGACGAACGAGCCAATTTGGTTTATGCCGTAAAAATAAAGGTAAAAAACGACGGTTATTTAAAAATCGGTATGTACGGAGGCGTAGATTTCATCTCTACCGAAAAGCATCAATAATAAAAAAAGTAAAAACAAATGATTAAAGTTGAACACATCGCAAAGAAATACGGAAAAGTAGAAGCCCTGCAGGATATTTCCTTTGAAGTGGAAGCAGGTGAAATCTACGGCATAATAGGTCCTGACGGTGCCGGTAAAACTACTCTTTTTCGCATTCTTACAACATTAATCTTAGCCGACAAAGGCAATGCCTGTTTAAACGGATGGGATGTACGTAAAGATTATCGCCTTATACGCAATAACATAGGATACATGCCCGGAAGGTTTTCGCTCTATCAAGATTTATCGGTAGAAGAAAACCTGCAATTCTTTGCCAGCATTTTCAAAACTCGTATTGAAACAAACTATCATTTAATCAAAGACATCTATCAACAATTAGCCCCATTTAAAAAACGCCGCGCCGGAGCCTTGTCGGGAGGAATGAAACAAAAATTAGCCCTTTGTTGTGCATTGATACATAAACCCCTGATACTTTTCTTAGACGAACCCACCACCGGTGTTGACCCTGTTTCACGTAAAGAATTATGGGATTTACTCAAACAATTAAAAGCCGAAGGCATCACCCTTGTGGTTTCCACCTCCTATATGGATGAGGCCGGCCGCTGCGATCGCATTGCCCTTATGTTAAAAGGACATTTTCTCAGTGTCGATACGCCTCAAAATATTGTGAATCATTACACCGATGATCTTTGGGCTGTTTCTTCTTGTAATATGTCGAAACTACTCACCGACTTAAAAAACTATCCGGCAATGAAAAGTTGTTATGCATTCGGGGATGTACATCACATCAGTCTGCAACAACAAGCAACAGCATACACAACATCACAACAAGCACTACAAACATACCTCGAAAACCTGCACCACAATGAGCTTTCCATTCGAAAGATTGAAGCGAGCATAGAAGATTGCTTTATGGAACTGGCTGCCCGTTCCTCTCTTGAAAACAAAAAACCCAAGCAATATGTATAAAGAAACCCACACCCATGAAGAGCATTTGTCAATTGTAGCGCAAGGACTCACCAAACGTTTCGGCAGTTTTACGGCCGTCGACAACATCAGCTTTAATGTAAAGAAAGGAGAGATTTTCGGTTTTCTCGGAGCCAACGGAGCCGGCAAAACCACTGCCATGAAAATGCTATGCGGATTAAGTAAGCCCACTTCCGGAAACGCAACAGTGGCCGGCTTTGACGTGAGCACTCAATCCGAACAAATCAAAAAGAACATCGGATATATGAGTCAGAAGTTTGCTCTCTATGAAGATTTGAAAGTATGGGAAAACATGCGACTCTATGCCGGTATTTACGGACTTAATGATAATGAAATAAAAAGCAGAACGGACGAAATACTACAACAATTGGATTTTCAAAACGAACGTAACACTTTGGTAAAAGCATTGCCTTTGGGATGGAAACAAAAGCTGGCGTTCAGTATTTCCATTATCCATCAACCGGATATTGTTTTTTTAGATGAACCCACCGGCGGCGTCGATCCGGCGGCACGACGGCAGTTTTGGGAACTCATCTATCAAACCGCCGATAAAGGGATAACTGTAACCCGGACCACCCATTATATGGACGAGGCGGAATACTGCAACAGAATCTGTATCTTAGTCGACGGTAAAATCGTAGCCTTAGACAGTCCCAAACAATTAAAAGAAACCTATTCGGCCCAAAACATCGACGAAGTGTTTCGCTTATTGGCACGAAAAGCAATCAGAAATCAATAAATGAGTCATGTATACAAATAGATTTTCCACTTTTTTATCCTTTGTCCGTAAAGAATGCTATCATATATTCAGGGACAGGTGGACAACTATCATCTTATTGATAATGCCTGTATTGATGATTATATTATTCGGATTTGCCATTAGCACCGAAGTGAAGAATGCACACATAGTCGTTTTAGACCCTTCGCAAGATGCCGCCACACATGCCATCGTAAACAAACTGGCTACCAGCGAATACTTCACCATTGATCGTTATGTTTACGATTTAAAAGAAATCGATGCATTATTTAAAAAAGACAAAATCGGCATGTGCATCGTTTTCAGCGAAAGGTTCTACGAAAACATGATGCATAGCGGCGACGCACATATCCAACTCATTGCCGATGGCAGTGACCCCAACTATGCCTATACCTTAACACAATATGCCACCGCTTTGATTAGCACCTATCAGCAAGAAAACTTATTCCAGAATATAAAGCTGCCCTATCAAATTCAAACGGACATAAAAATGTTGTATAATCCTACTTTGAAAGGAGCCTATAACACCGTGCCGGGTGTATTGGGCATGGTGTTGATGCTTATCTGCGCCATGATGACCTCCATTTCCATTGCCCGTGAAAAAGAAATGGGAAACATGGAAATATTGTTGGTTTCACCCCTCAAACCCATAACCATTATCCTTTCCAAAACCGTTCCTTACATTATCTTGTCGTTTATTAATTTCGCTACCATCCTATTATTGTCGGTCTTTGCACTAAAAGTCCCGATTGCGGGGAGTTTAGGCTTGATTATCCTGATTTCATGTATTTTCATTTTTGTTTCCCTCGCCTTAGGATTACTTATATCAACCCTTGTCAACACACAAATGGTGGCGATGCTGATATCGGGTGTGGTGTTGATGTTTCCCGTCATTTTATTGTCGGGAATGATATTTCCGGTCGAAAGCATGGGTGTTTTCTTTCAATGGCTGGCTAAAATATTACCGGCCAACTGGTATATAGCTGCCATACGTAAAGTAATGATACAGGGATTGGGTATCACTTCCGTCGTCAAAGAAATCATTGTTTTGCTATCCATGGCGGTTGTATTGATAGCTGTCAGCATTAAAAAATTCAAGGTACGAATCGAATAACATTAAAAGAATAGCATGATGTTAAAATATTTATTGGAAAAAGAATTCAAACAATTTCTCAGGAACCGTTTCCTGCCGAAATTTGCCATTGTTTTCCCTTTTGCTATTTTATCCATCTTTCCCTTGGTAACCAATACCGAAATAAAAAACATACGCTTGTGTGTGGTCGACAATGATAAAAGCGGCTATGCTTACCGTTTAACAGAAAAGATAAAATCCTCGGGATATTTCATTTTAAAAGCCGTTACGACCAACGAAAAGGAAGCTTTCGAGCTTATTGAAAGCCATAAAATTGACATTATATTAGAAATACCTTCCCGTTTTGAATCGGACTTAATAAAAGAAAACAAAGCAAGTGTACTGATATCGGCCAATGCCGTTAACGGCATGAAAGCCGGGTTAAGCAGTGCATACCTTTCTCGCATCATAGCCGATTTCAATCAAGACATTCGCATAGATTTATTACAGTCCACCAATCAGCAACTATCTCCTGCTTTCGGCATTACCCCCTTGTTTCGTTACAATCCACTGATGAAATCCTTGTTTAATATGATTCCGGCCATACTGGTCATGCTCATGTCGGTGGTATGCGGTTTTTTGCCGGCATTAAACATTGTAGCCGAAAAAGAGAAAGGCACCATCGAACAAATGAATGTAACACCTGTATCCAAATTCACCCTTATATTAGCCAAACTCATCCCTTTTTGGGTGGTTGGATTTATCGCATTAAACATCTGTATTTTTGTCGCCTGGTTGTTTTACGACTTCTTTCCGCAAGGCAATCTCCTCACCTTTTATCTTTTTGCCGCTGTATTTGTATTGGCCATGTCGGGATTCGGATTGGTCGTGTCGAATTATGCCAAAAGCATACAACAAGCCGTATTTATCATGTTTTTCTTTGTGTTGACTTTTGTTTTTCTCAGCGGACTCTACACCCCGGCCGCCAATATGCCCGATTGGGCACAACTATTAAGTCATATCAGTCCGCTGAAATATATCATTCTGGTGGTACGACTCATTTATCTCAAAGGAAGCGGTTTTACTGACATGCTGCCCCAATTCTTTTCCCTCACCTTCTTGGCGCTCTTTTTTAATACATGGGCGGTGTTGAGTTACAGGAAAAGGAAAATGTAAAAATTAATAGAGAAATCGTAATGATGTTTCAAAAATTCAATTTCGATGGATTTTTAAATACATTGGAAAAAGGAAAAACTTTTGTAGATTTTGATGCCGGAACAGGACATAATCACGGGACTAAATTTAGGTTAAAACACTTGTTTACTTCCTGATTTTCGTGACGAAAATCAATTCATAATTTATAATGGCTGTGTTCTAATATAGATATTGTAAATTGCATATATTTTTAAATTGTTCCCAAGCAACAGCAGATGCACTAATAATTACAGCTATCTTCTCATCACTTAAGCCTCGTTTTTTGCTGTCGAAAATCCCTTTCCCTAATTCTTTTATTTTCATGTTGCAACTATATCGCTTTTTATCTTACTTATTATATAACATAGCCTTTCATAACAATAAGTATCCATGGCGTTTGTGTCCCCGGTGTCGTAAGTGTCCCATGATAGTATAGAATCACAGGATCCGACTTTTAACTTCCGACAAATTTTAACCGCCGAGAACGCCGAGGTATTACGCAAAGAACGCAGAGGTTTAAAAAAAGTTGTCAGTTATCAGTTTTCAGTTGTCAGTTTTAAGAAGCTCTCAGCTATCAGTTTTTCAGTGCGTTGACTTTCTCTACTTTTCACTTTTCACTTTTTCCGCTCACGGATTTCCACAAATTATCACAGATTTTTGTTTTTATATTAAAGAACAGGCGTACCGATTTCTTCCGGTTCTTTTTTATTAAATTCATATCATTTTTAATATTCTAATTGCAAATTAACCATGAAAAATACAATCT
>MWCE01000219.1 GCA_002069895.1 Bacteroidetes bacterium ADurb.Bin234
CAAAGACCTTCCCTTAGGCAGTTGGAAAGTAAAATCGCAAGGTAGCGGAGGAACACATAACGGATTAAATCATATCATCGAAACCATCAACACCTCCTACTTTTCACGCCTTCGACTCGGCATAGGCAGCGAATTTGCCAAAGGCTATCAGGTGGAATATGTGCTGGGAACGTTCACCAAGGAAGAATGGCTCAACGTACAACCCGCCATCGAAACCTCTCAAAAAATTATCGAAAGTTTTGTTTTGCAAGGCATTCAAAAAACAATGAATATTTATAACACCAAAAAGAATGAACGTTTTTAACAAATAATCATTTGTTTTCGTGCCAATGGAAAATATTTATTAAGAAAAAATAGTCATTTTGCTCAAATCATAAAGAAAAAAGTATTACTTTTGCAGCGATAAAAACAACCGAGAATCGGATTATATCTTATTCGAAGTTTTAAATAAAATAATTAACAGTCTAATCCAAAAGAATATCTAATGGAAAAGAGAATAGGAACCATCAGCATACTTATTTCCAACCCGGAAATAGTTCCGAAAGTAAATCAATTACTGTCAACTTCCAACACATTAATATTAGCACGTCAAGGCTTACCTTTGCGGGAATATAATCTCAATTTTATTTCTTTAATCATCGAAGGAACGACCGATGAAATCAGTTCCTTAACCGGTAAATTGGGACGTTTGCCCGAGGTGGAAGTTAAATCCATGTTATCAAAAAAAATATTATCAAAATAAAATCATCCATCGCCATGAACGAAAGTAAGAAATTCAAAAACTTTATCGACAAAGAGAAACTTTACAAACTTATTGAAGGACAACAACCCACACAAAGCGAAATCAACGATATATTGAATCGCGCTCGTGCTTTGAAAGGATTGGACTTACATGATGTTGCCGCCCTATTGCGCATCACCGATCACGATCAGATTTATCAGATCATGGAAGTAGCTAAACACGTAAAACAAGAAATCTACGGCAAACGATTGGTGCTTTTTGCTCCGCTTTATACCGGTAATGTTTGTGTTAACAATTGTTTATATTGCAGTTTCCGCAAAGACAACAAAAGCATTTCCCGAAAAATATTAAAAATGAATGAAATCCAAAACGAAGTTAAAGAACTTTTACGCGAAGGACACAAACGGGTGTTACTGATTTGCGGCGAAGCTCCCGCCAACGATATTAATTATATCTGTGAAGCCATACGTACGACTTATGCCGTACAGGAAAACGGACATAATGTTCGCCGTATCAATGTAGAATTGGCTCCCATGTCGATAGAAGATTTCCGTAAACTGAAACAAGAAAAAATCGGAACCTACGTCTGTTTCCAAGAAACCTACGAACCCGATTTATACAAAGAATATCATCCTGGTGGAACCCCAAAAGCCGATTATGAAAACCGTTTATTGGTCATGGATAGAGCCATGGAAGGCGGTATTGATGATGTAGGATTGGGCGTTTTATTCGGATTGGCCGATTATCGTTTTGAAATACTTGCATTAATGGAACATGCTCATCATTTGGAAGAAGCTTTTGGTTGCGGTCCGCATACCATCAGTTTTCCACGTATTGAACCGGCCGATGGAGCTCCCCTACCCGAACATATTCCGCATAAAGTGAGTGATGACGATTTCAAAAAAATCATTGCCATCATCCGTATTGCATTACCTTATACAGGAATCATATTAAGTACCCGCGAAACGGAAGAACTGCGTACCGAACTCTTCAATTACGGTATCAGTCAAATCTCTGCCGGATCACGTACCAATCCCGGAGCCTATGCCGCCGAAAACGAAGGACATAAAACCGGTAGCCAATTCCAATTAGGCGACCACAGAAATTTGGATGAAGTAATTTCTTCCATGATCGACAGCGGTTATATTCCTTCCTTCTGTACAGGATGTTACCGAAAAGGACGTGTCGGACATGACTTTATGGATTTGGCAAAACCCGGTTTAATCAAAGAATATTGCATGCCCAACGCGATTTTTACTTTTAGAGAATACCTCAACGATTTTGCCACACCCGAAACTAAGGAAAAAGGGATGAAACTCATTAAAACTTTAGTAGCCGAAATCGGTAAAGAAAATTTAAAAAGCTCTATCAACAATAACATTGACAAAATTGATCAAGGAGAACGCGACATTTATTTTTAAATTATTATAATCATGCCTGTCTCAAGGCATACCTAAACTTTTGTTTTTGGAAAAGAGACGTTTTTAGAATGTCTCTTTTTTTGTATCTGAAACATTTATTCTCCCACAGATTAACACACATTTTTACGGATTAAATAGAATCCGTCACATTCAAGTCTTAACGGAAAAAGGAAATCGTCAATAAACGGTTTGTGAAAGAGTGAGATAGATAATAGAATAAAAATTATGCAAAAAAAGTGAATTTTGTATTAAAAAAAATGTGTAGCTTTGCAAAACGAAAGCAGAATGAAATTATCAAATTGGAAGTGAAAGTTATGATAAGGGAATAGTATTTGATAATTTATCCTAATAAGTATTATTTTAGAAGTTGTCATTATAAACTCAATATTGTTAAAAATAAAAGTATAATTATGAAATTATTTATGTTTAAAACAAATAGAATGTTAAAAATAGACAGTTTGATATTCTTATTGACAATTCTAAGTTATACTACCCAAGCACAGTGGCAATGCTTAAGCACAGGAAATACAGTGGATTTATATAGTGTAGCATGTATAAGTAAAGATACGGTCATTGTTTGTGGAGATAGTGGCACTATTCTAAAGACTATTAATAGTGGAATAAATTGGGAAAATAAAATTTCAGGAACCGATTATAATTTAAATGTTATTAAATTTGCCAATAAAAATATAGGTTATATTGGAGGTGGAAATATAAACAACGGTATATTATTAAAAACAATAGATGGAGGAGAAACTTGGTCCCCCATATTAACGGATAGTATACATTCAATTATTGATATCTTTGTGATAGATGCCGATACGGTTTATTTTCTGCAATATTGGTCTGGTAAATTAATGAAAAGTATAGATGGGGGAAATACTTGGAATAAAACCTTAATTACCGATGAATATATTTTTAATATTTTCATGATAGATAGTGTCGGTTATATTGTAACAAATAATGCATTTTATAAAACAGTTAATTATGCAAATTCTTGGAAAAAATTAGAAATTAATTTTTCTCCTAGATATCTTCATAATTTGACTCTTTCTTCTTCTTGTATTTTTTTTACAAATGTAGATACAGGATTTTATACAGACTCTCAATATCCAATAAGAACAATTGATGGATTTAGCAATTATTTCGAAAATGAAACATGGGGAGGAATGAGTGTGCATGCAAGAATGAAAATTTTACCGAATCATATCGGATATTTCATTAAATCAATGGTTGATATTTGTATTATTTTTAAAACCATTGATAATGGCAATACATGGGAAGTAGATAAGTATATACCAGGATATACTTACTTTTTTGCAATAGATGGATATGATACTGTTTTTTATTTAACATCTGAGAATGGAATAATATATCGAACACCCGAAATAACAAATAATATTCAAACATATAATAATATAGAGATTGATATTTTTCCTAATCCAGTTACTCATCAACTAACCATTGCTAATGAGCAATGTCAAATAAAAGAAATTCGGATGTATAATATTGTCGGGAAAGAAGTTAAAAATTTTATGGTTTATAATACAGAAATTATTTTGGATGTCAGTGATTTACAAAAAGGAATATATTTTATTAAAATAATAAGCGATCAAGGAAGTATTACAAAAAAAATTGTAAAACAATAAAACAAAAGAAGGCATTTTTATGAGAAAAATATTTTTTTTAGCATTATTTATGCTAATTTGTAGTAGCGTATGGTCACAAATAAATGATCAATTTACTATGGATACCAGTAAAATAACATTTACTATGATAGATAGCTTTACACAAGTATCGATTAGCGATTGTTATTTCACTGTAGACGTAGGATCACCACAATTACCGTATAAAGTAGTTAATTATGTTATTCCGTATGATAAAAAAATATCTTTCATTACCATAAATAGTAATAGTCAAACCATTGTGGGTACTTATTTACTTTATCCAGTACAACCTGATTATCGAATGGATGAAGAAACTCCTGCTTTTGTAGAACCTGATTCTTTATATTATAATAATACAACATCATATCCTGATCAATTGATAGAAATAGCAGATCAGTATTATGATAAAGGTTATCATATAATTACACTATATATTTATCCTTTAACGTATGTGGCTTCGACACGAACATTATATTTAAATACGAATATTCAGTTTACATTAAATTTTGATGATCAAGACAGTATTCCAATAAAAGCCACTTCTCAATCTCAAGTTATACAAGAGTTGATAAGAGATCAAATTTTATCAAAAATTAAAAATATAGGTGACATTGATATAATGGGATATGGTACTGAAACTGTCATTATGATGAATCAAGGAGTGCCGGCTATTCCTCATAACACTTTTGATGATGTTACTCCTGATTATATAATTATCACCAATAATAAAGATATTAATGGGAATGACATAGGTTTATATAACAATAAAAGCATGACTCAAATTTTTCAAGACTTAGCGGATTGGAAAACTAAAAAAGGAGTAAAAACTGTAGTAGTAACATTAGACGATATAAAAGCACATTATATAGGTTGTGATGTACAAGAACAAATACATAATTTTTTAAAAGATGTATACAAAATATGGGGTCCCATGTATGTGCTATTTGGAGGAGATGTGAATATTATACCTGAAAGATACACTTTTTGGAAGTTTGAAACATACAACAATAAAGAATATGATTATTATGTTCCAACAGATTTGTATTATACCTCTATTGATAACAATTGGAATGCAGACGGAGATAATTTATATGGAGAAGGTTATTGTAATTGGTCTTATAATAGTAATAGTCGTTATTATGATAATGCAGATTATACAACTGAATTTTATTCTGGAAGAGCTTCTGTTGAGAACGGAGAAGAGGCGACAATTTTTGTGAACAAAGTATTAGAATACGAAAAATTAACCTCTGTAAATGACAAAAATTATGTAAACAACACTTTATTCATGGCTGCAAATAAAGCAGTTAATAATACAAAAACTATCAATACAGTAAATAGCAATATAGATTTAATACAGCAAAATAATATAAATATATGGAAATTATTCGATGGCACAAATGGTAATCAAGAGTTAAATAGGAGCAATGCCATAAATTGTTTAAACAACGGAAATTCTTTAGGTAAATTTCATTTCGTATATCATATAGATCATTCAAGTTATTTGAGTTTGGGTACAGGTATTGTGGTTCATCAGGAAAAACTTTCTCTATCAGATATGGATGCATTAACTAATGCTCCATATTATCAAATTCTTTTTGCCAATGGCTGTAGTCCAGGAGAATTTCAGAAAGATTGCATTGTAGAACATTATTTGAATAATCCAAATGGAGGAGGAGCGGCTGTTATTGCAGGTAGTTTACCTACTTATTTAAGTGACGTTGAACATTTTTCGTATTTTCTAGAAGAAATATATCAAACTAAAACAGGAAATCCCATTTCTTATAATTTGGGAATTGCATTTGATAATTATTATCCAAATTTACCTTGGGCTCTTTATTGTAATTGTAAAAATATTCTTTTTGGAGATCCGGAAATGCCGATGTGGACAAATACGCCGGCAACTTTAACAGTAAATACAATACCATCAATCTTAAGTAATATTAATAATCAATTAACGGTTACTGTAGGGAATATGGTTTATGGCGATGTCACCGTCTGTTTAATGAAAGGGAAAGAAATCTATTTGCGTCAAACAGGGACAGGAGATCCAATTACAAAAACTCATACATTTTATTTTACCATTAATCCTGAAACAGCAGGTACATTATATATAACGGTAAGCGGACATAATTATCTCCCTTTTGAAACAGTCATTCCTGTTCAAATAACTGGAAAAAATCTTTCAATTAGTAATGATAATTTTATTATTGATATGGAAAATGGAATAGCTGAAGCAGGAGAAACCGTAAATCTTCATATAGTACTAAAAAATAACGGAATAACGGATGCAACCGCTGTATCTGCTACATTAAATTGTTTTCCTATAGATCAAGACATGCCAAATATTACAGTTAACACATCTTACGGTTTTTTTGGAAATATTAATGCAGGAGCAATGGTAAGTTGTAATGATTATCAAGTTTATATTGATAAAGATATCCCTGATGGAACATTATATAAATTTATATTTACAATAACCGATAATGGTGGATATAGTGAAACACGAAATTTTACTTATCAAATCAAAGCTCCGGATATTAATTATGTACAAAATTATTATACTAATTCAAATGGATTACGTGAAATAGAACCAAATGAAAATATCTCACTTTATATAGACCTTCTAAATGTATCAGAAGGAGATGCAAAAAATATTACAGCAACATTATCATCCTGTTCCTCTTACGTTCACTTTACTACATCAACAGTTTCATATTCTACTATAAGTCATTTTGAGACAAAAACAAACGCAATTCCTTTTGAATTTCATTTAGACAATCAAGCATATAATGGAGAACCATTTTATCTTACGATAACAAATCAGTATGGTAAAGTTTGGACAGACACTTTAAATTTAACGATTCCAACAGGTGAAATAAATAATCTTGCATTCACATCAGATTATAAACCATCTATTATGTTAACATGGGATCCTGTTTTACCTTCTAAAGGATATAATATATACCGTAGTTTAACAGAAAATGGTACGTTTGTACGTTTAAATACTTATCCTGTTTCAGGAAAATCCGCTTATACAGATATTAACGTAAGTTTAAATAACACATATTATTATCAAATTTCCTTTATTGATAACAATGGAAATGAAAGTTCAAAGTCATCAATAATAGCTTGGACACCTGTATCGTATCATTTCGGATGGCCAAAAACAATTTCTGAATCATTTGGATCAGGAAATATTGGTTCCCCAAATGTATATGATATTAATAACGATGGTTATAAAGAAATTTTCTTTACACAAACTGATTTAGATGGGACTGGTAAAGGTGGTATTTTTGCTTTCTCACATGATGCAAATGAATTATATGATATTGATGATAATCCAAACACATTAAGTGGTTTTGCAAATATCGGAGCAAATGTTAAATCTACTCCTTCTATCGCTGATATTGATAGTGACGGAAAATTTGAAATATTAGTAACTACTGTTGATTGCAAAGATAATAATCCTGCAGAATCAAAAACCTTTGTTTATAAAATTTTTGATAGCGATAATGATAATAATCCAGATTTATTATGGACTTTTAATTCTAAGCAATGTATTCACGGAGTAATTATTGCACCTTTTAAAAATCAAACTAACTCATTAGAGTTATTTTCTACTAAAACATGGAATGATGATAATGATAAATTTTCTATCATAAACAACAATGGAACAATATATCGAGAAATTCTTATTGATGGAAGCAATGATCAATTTGAAGGAGTTAGTTCAATGGCTGCAATAAGCGATATTGATAATGATGGGAATCTTGAAATAGTTGTAGGATATAACAATGGATTATATGTATATAAGAAAGGATATTCTTCGTATGAATTACATTGGTCATATCAAAATGTTGATTTTCCATATATGGCAGCACCTATTGTGTTAGCTGATTTGGACGGAGATAATGATCAGGAAATTATTTTCATGGTAATGAAAGAAAATTTTGCACGTATTTGTGCTAAACACCATGATGGGAGTTTTGTCTCAGGTTGGCATTTTACAGATAACAAAAATATCACAATGGATAATAGTATTAATAATAGTCATACTTACACTCAGACTCCATATTTATCTGTTGGAGATATAGATGGTGATGGTTATCCTGAAGTTGTAATTGGTAGTAACGGGTATTTGTATGCTTGGTCAAAAAATGGAAATATAATACAGGGCTTTCCTGTTTCAATAGAGGGTTTAAATATGGCAGGAAGATCTCCACTTATTGCAGATGTGGATGGAAATAATGATTTGGAAATAATTTGTGCTTCATTAAATAATTACATTTATGCTTACCATAAAGATGGAAGCAAAGTGATAGGATTTCCAATTCCTTGTGAAGAAGTATCAACGCCTTGTATTTCAGATGTTGATTGTGACGGTAAAAATGAAATTGTTGCTGCGGGTAATAGAACATTACATATTTGGGATACAGATGGTGATTCAAGGAAAATTGAATGGGGACATATACGATTTAATGAGAGAAATACAGGAGCTTATACAAAGAAAAAATGTGAAAACTCCAATAGTTCATCAGTCTTTTTAGGAACAACAAATTGGACTTCTTATAAAGAAATAAATTATAATATTTTGATATATCCTCAAGCAACATTAACTATTTCTACTGAAATAAGATTTACATCAGATGTAGAAATTATTATTTATCCCGGCGGTAAACTTATTCTTGACGGCGGCACCTTAACGAATGCTTGCGACGGAGAATTGTGGGGGGGGATATTTGTGGAAGGAGATCCTTTTGATTCCACACAATCGCAAAGTTTGCAAGGAGTGGTTGAGCTTAAAAACGGAGCTACGATTGAGAATGCCGTTTGTGCTATAAATGTAGGATTACGACGTTTAGGAGAAGAACCTACATGTGGATCCGGTGGCGGCATTGTAAAAGCAAGCAATGCGTCCTTTATTAATAATTTACAAGCCGTTGAATTCGGGCCCTATCACCGGCATAAAGTAGTTCAAACGGTACATTTAACGAGAAATGCCAGTAATTTCTCCTTTTGCCATTTTACGGTAAACAACAATGCATTATTTGATTTGAATGAGTTTGAAGAACATGTGAATTTGGTAGAGGTGGAAGAGATCGGATTTCATAGCTGTTCTTTTTCAAGTGCGAATAACAAAGGGATTGCTCTTCAATCATTGATGTCAGCTAGCTTTATTATAGATAACTGGGGCGATATGATTGGATCTGAACGAAGTAGCGTTGCCGGTTTTGATGTTGGTATTCGCATCAAAGACGGAAACGCTACCTGTATTCATAATACGGATTTCAATGAAAATAACACGGCCATACTTGTTGAAGGTGGTTATAATATTAGTATATATAGAAACAACTTTCAAATTCCCTATGAATCTGATTACGGTCCTACAACCGGAGTTACACTAACGAATTGCCCTCTATTTTCTATCACAAATAATTTATTCCATGGTGTTTATAATTGTGATTATGGTTTAATTATTAATCACTCGGGAGCAAATGACAATATCGTAAAAAACAATGAATTTTCTAATTTGAATATCGCTGCACTGGCATACGGGAAAAATTCGGACGGGGAAGATGGATATAAAGGTTTGCAATATCATTGCAACCGGTTCGAAAACAATAATTACGACATAATGATTGCCGATTTCGATTCTGAATTGGGTAGTATTCGTTTCAATCAGGGAGATACGAATAAAGCATGTGGAAACATATTCACCGTTAACGGCAACAGCCTTTCTTCGACAAATTATGATTTTCAATATCATTTTAAAAGTAATTCACCAGGACAAGACCCTTATAATATTTCAGGCAACATAACAACAGTGGCTGAAAACAACCATCAATGTAATCAAATCGGAATTCAATATCCAAATATAGTACCTGATAATCCTCCGATTAATTGGGATGATATATTAACAAATGATTATGATATAGCGGTAGCTTCGCTTGAATCAAGCAAATCCATTTATGCTTCGCATGGATATGATAACACCCCCATTGATTGGGAAACTTATTTCAATGAAGAAGAAATCCCCGAAGAATTAGAAGAACAAGTAGGGCTTTATTATGAAATATGCGATTTAACATCTCAAGTGTCGGAAATATGTCAGACAGCTATCTCTTACATCCACATCGACAGTTTGTTTGATGCCGAATTATACCATGATTGGTTAATTAGAACCCATACTCCCGAAACGGATTATTTATTGGCGGAAAGTTATTATGAAAACGGAAATCAGGACGAGTGCTTTGATATAATAAATGCTATTCCAGGTACCTATGAAGGCTATGACGAAATAGAAAATCAAAATTATGTGTCGTATTATGATTTAAGAGAAACGCTTCGTACGAATGAAATGACATGGAGTGACTTGGAAGACGGTTCGGTCGAAATGGGAATATTAAACGATATAGCCGAATCGGGAATAAACGGGGCTGCGGTTAAAGCGAGAGCGATTGAAAGAGCTTTTGATTTTCTCACCCCTTGTAGGGATGATATTATACCCAAATATATTTTACAAGATTTTTGTATGTATATTACTAACGCTAGCAACGACAATTTTATAATCCCAATTGATTATCAGCTTGAAGACCAGAAACAAGATAATACAACCACTTCAATAGATGAAACAACGGATAAAGAACACTGTTTAAGCATTTATCCCAATCCGGCAAGCACGCTATTAACAATCGATAACGGAAATCAAATGATGCTAGAAATCAGTCTTTGTGATGTTTTGGGCAGGGAAATAAAAACATACACTATCAATGCATCCAAAACCAAATTAACAATCAATCATTTACCCAAAGGCTTTTATTTTCTCCGCATCCTCAC
>MWCE01000220.1 GCA_002069895.1 Bacteroidetes bacterium ADurb.Bin234
ACCTGTATTTCCGATAATCCTTTAAAAGTCCCGATAAAGGAATGATACACATAGGACATGGTCCAACTTTCGATATAACAATAATAAGAAGCAATGGCAATGTTAGAGAAAATGCCGAGGGCACCGATGTATTTCCAAATTTTACGCTTATTAATCGTTTGTAAAATATAAGGAGGTGAATTGAAACCCGACACACCTCCAAAACGACCGGTCGACCATTCAATAAATAAGAGAGGTATCCCTAACAAAATAAAAGATAATAAATAGGGGAGAATAAAGGCTCCGCCGCCATTTTGTACTGCTTGGATAGGGAAACGAAGGAAATTACCTAAGCCGACAGCATTACCTGCCATGGCTAAAACCAATCCCAATCGTGATCCCCATGCTTCCTTAGGTTGATTCATCATACTTTCGCTTTAAAATTTAAGACCACAAAAATACATAATTAAACTTTGTTTATTTACAGTTCATCTAAAATTCGGAATATATCACCGCTCCGACCGACAAAACTTTTATTGTAAATATTACTTAGAATAACAATAACAGCTTCATCATATGGACGATATACTAACAAACTATGATTACCGTTCCATAAACCGCCGTGATAAAATATTACATTTTTTTGATCAACGCATCCAATTCGAAATCCATAACCGTAATTATTACAAAGAGGACTTTCAGGATTATGAGGTGTGCATAACAAAAGTAGACTTTCTCTACTAATTATTTTTTCCGAGAATATCAGTTTAGCCCATAAATATAAATCGTGAATGGAGCTTTGAATACCTTTATCTCCTATAACTCCCGATAAGAAATTACGGTAATAGACTCTTTTATTGCTTTTATGTCCCAGCATTATGTTTACGGAATCTCCGAATTGATATAAAAAAGTTTCTTTCATTTCAAAAGGTTCAAAAATACGGGTATTCAAATATTGTTTTAATGACATACCCGAAACTTTTTCAATAAGGTTTGCCAAGACGGCATATCCTGTATTACTATATTCAAAATTGTTATCGGGGATTGCGCTACATTCGGGCTTATAGGCTTGTAGCATAGACAGCAAACTATCGTTGGTTAAAGGGTATTGTGTGTTTTTATGGTATTTTTCTGCAAAGTCAAAATAATCGGGCAAACCGGAACGATGACATAATAATTGATGTATGGTAATATCCGTATACGGAAAATCAGGCAAATAATTACTGACATTTTGGTGGATATCCACTTTCCCTTCTTCATAAAGCATTAATACGGCTACAGCGGTGAAACTTTTACTGATAGAGGCAATTTCGAAAGATGAATGTAAATTTAAACGATGCTTAGTTGAATAACTACTATAACCCGACACATTTTCATATAATATATTTTCGCCTTTTGCTACCAGAAATGCTCCGTTGAAATGCTTTTCATTTTTTAAATAAATAAATAAATCATTCAATTGTTTTATTTTAAAAACATCATTCAAGCTGTCGAAATAGCGATTGCTGGTAGTAAAAGACTGTGAAATACAGTTATTAAGCGATTGAACGAAAAATAAAACTAAAAAAATAACAGAATGTTTACAAACAGGCATATTGAAATGGATATATTTAATTATAAAATGTTTTGCAAAAATAATCAAAACTAAGGTTAATCAAAACATTTGCTTAATTCTTTTATCATTTTATGGAATAAAAAAAACATGTACTTTTGCAGGCGTAAATTAAACCATTTTTATGTAAGATGTAATTGGATATTATTATGAAACGTTTATCATTAAGCATTCTTTTTATTATTTCTTGTTTTAGTGTACTTACTGCTCAAGATGTTATCTATTCAAAAGACGGAAGTAAGATTGAAGCTAAAATAATTAGGATTGATAATAGTGTGGTTGAATTTAAAATTTGGAGTGATCAAGAAGGTCCTTCTTTGATGATTAAAACAACCGACATTGTTATGATAGATTATGCAAACGGCAACAGGGATATGTTTCCTAAAGTTATTGAATATAAAGAAGAAATTCCTGTCATTGAAAATCCCTACGAAGCATTGGATTTCGAATCGAGTTCGCCAAGCGGATTGATATTGGGAAAAAAATTATTAACCGAAGCCGATGCACAAAAACTACTAATTTATAAAGGAGAAAATATCTATGAAGAAACATGGATCGGTGCATTAAAGCAACGCACCATAGGGAATTCGCTTTTTTTTCCGGGGCTTGTTTTAATAGTAGGGAGTGCTTTTGTTTCTGTTTATAATGTCAATTTTAGTATGGATCAAACCATAGCCATTGTTTCAAATATAGGAGAAATTGTTGGTACGGGATTATTTACAGCAGGCTTGATTTTTAAAATTATCGGCAAATCGCGTATGAATTGGGTGTTGGATACGTATAACGAAGATATGCGCATAAAAGGAAAAACCTCCTTATCCATTTGCCCTACTTCTACAGGAATAGGATTAAAATTGAATTTTTAACTACATCGCCTTATCTTCTTATTTTATTCTATGAATGAGAGCATTAGTTTCTCCATTTTTTCTTTTACCACTGCCGATTTACAGCTAAAATTATTAACAATAACGGTAAAACAATAGGTGTTTCCGTTTGAATGAATGGCATAACCTGCATATCCCGTCACACCTGTCATGTTACCGCTTTTAGCATAGATATTACATCCTTTGGGTTTTTGCTTTAAAATGTTTCGTAAAGTCCCCGAAACACCGGCTTCCGACAAGGTATTTATGTATTGTTTATAATAACTTTTTGTAGAGACATAGGAAAGGATATCACATAAAACCATAGGAGAAATAAAATTCACCGAAGACAAACCGCAACCATCGGCAATTTTAATGCTTTCAACCTGTATCCCCATGCCTTTTAATCTGGTTTTCATTTCGGTAATAGCTGTCGTATTAGATCCTTTCCCTAAAAGTTTTAATACGGCCTCGGCGTAAATATTATTACTTGTTTTGTTAATGTGATTTATAATTGTCAGCATCGAAGGAGAAGTATTAATATACAATGTATCGGTGGGGACGGTAAGCGTATCGGTATAATAAATATTTCCGGAAACAGCAATACCTTGATTCTGCAAATAGTTTCTGAAATTCCATGCGCATACATATTCAGGAAAAGGCAAAGCTCCTTTAATTATCGTATTACTTTTATCGATGGCAAGTGTTCCGCACACTTCCCGTTGTTTGCTGTAATGATCGCCATAAACGCTAAGATAAGATTCCACGCCTTTTTTTACGGTTAATGAATTGTTAATTATAGTATAATCAGGAGGAATGGGAGGATATATTTCGGAAATAATATTTTTTTTCGTTATACTGTCGGCAGGACGAATGGAAAGGCTGAACATGTTTTCATGCCAAGACAAAGCATAAGCACCTGCACCGTAATAATTGCCTATATCGCCCCACATCCATGTGTCGTTTAAGGGATAATGATCGAAAAAACCGGAAACGATATAAATATTTCCGTTCACTTGTTTAATGCCTTTTGCTTTCAACGCATTATACCATCTATTATAAACGGTATCGGATTTAGTTTGGGCAAACCTAACACTTCCCAAAGTAGGATCACCTCCACCAACGATATATAAATTTCCATTTAACACACTATCTTGTATTTGTGATGAACAAAGAAAATATGTTTTGAAAGTATAGTTTGTCCCGAATGTTTCCAATGCTATGACTGATAAGGGGATTTTTTGCAAAGATGCCGGAACAAAATTTTTGTTTGCATTATAGTCGATAATGATTTGATTTGTTTTTATATCTTTCACACAAATTCCTATCGTTGCGGAATTCAAATCAGTATCGGCAACAAAAGTTTGAACAGCCGCGTTAATTTTTTCGGAAAATGATTGTGCGCTTAGCGTTATAATAGAAAAAAATAATATAAAAACCTGTAGTCTTTTCATAACACAACTTATGTCTTTTTCAGATAAGCATCCCACCCTTGAGCTTTGATGGGAATACTTTTTTTATCGTTGGTAATTAACATGCATCCTTCGTTTGCATCGGTGATATGTCCGATAATGGTTATTCCATTTATATCTTTAATTTTATCATAGTCAGCCTGTTTAATAGTAAAAAGCAATTCATAATCTTCACCTCCGCTTAAGGCAATGGTGGTAGGAATTAATTTAAAATCCATGGCAGTATTGTAGGTTTGAACATCGATCGGGATTTTGTCTTCATAAAGACAACAACCTTTTTTTGATTGTTTACATATATGTAAAATTTCTGATGCTAATCCGTCGGATATATCAATCATGGCAGTAGGTAAGATGTTTTTTTCTTTAAGTTTATTGACGATATCCAAACGAGGTTCAGGTTTTAATTGACGTTGTAGAATATAATCAAATCCATCCAAATCGGGTTGTGCTTTAGGGTCTTTCAGAAATACTTCTTTTTCTCTTTCCAAAATCATCAATCCCATATAAGCACCTCCTAAATCGCCCGAAACACAAACCAAATCATTCGTTTGTGCGGTGCTTCGACGAACAATTGTTTCCGGTTGTGCATAACCCAAAACTGTTACACTGATACACAGTCCACTTACACTTGAAGTTGTGTCTCCCCCGACTAAATCAACACCATAATGTTCGCAACACAGATACATTCCCGCATAGATTTCCTCAATTGCTTCAACCGTATAGCGGCTCGAAGCGGCAATACCTACCAACACTTGTTCGGGTTTGGCATTCATAGCTGCAATGTCCGAAAGATTAACAGCAATGGCTTTATATCCGAGATGTTTTAAAGGATAATACCTTATATCGAAATGTATGCCTTCCATTAACAAATCTTTTGAAACGAGCTGGTAACGGTTTTGGACATTCAATATAGCAGCATCATCACCGACACCTAAAATTGTACTTTGATTTTTTAATTTAATATTTTTGGTAAGCAGTTCTATTAATCCGAATTCACCGTATTCGGAAAGAGGAGTTTTATTTGCATTTTCAAGCATAAGCATTATAATTTATGTGATTGCAAAGGTAATGATTTTTTTAATAATAGTATTAAGGAGGTGTTTTTTTCTCAAAATTATATTTTTCGAATAAGGTAAATTCAAATTTGTGTACCTTTGCATTCATAAAACGGTTTTTATACTTAAATGTTTATGATACAATTAGAAGACATAAATCAATATTTTTCCGAATTCTTAACAACCTATCCTCTTAGCAATGGTTCCAATTCCCATTTCAAACAACTAAGGAAGGACGCAGCGGAGCAATTCCGTCAACAAGGACTCCCCGACCGGTCGAATGAAATGTGGAGAGAAATGAAATGGGATTTTATCACAAGAAACAAAAAATATGTCATTCAAACCGAGCCAAAAGCATATCAACCCGTTGAAAATTATTTTCAATGTTCGACAGAAGACATCAATGCCGATATGTTTACTTTTTTAAACGGCTGGTATGTACATAAAAATGCGCCCTTAACGCTATTTCCCGATGGAATCATCGTGGGTAGTTTACGCGAAGCGATTATTCAATTTCCCGATTTGGTGTCTTCCTATATGGCAAAAAATAAAGAGATAGAAAATGGATTAACTAACCTGAATTTGGCTTTATGGCAAGATGGTTTCTTTGCTTATATTCCCGACAACATTCATGTGAAACGTCCGATTCAAATTGTTTATATCGTTAATTCCGATGAAAATATATTTATTCAACCCCGCAATTTGATCTGTTTAGGAGATAATGCTTCGGTAAAGATAGTGCATTGCGATGATTCATTGGAATGTAAAGAAACCTTAATCAATACGGTTACCGAAATATATGTCGGCAATGCTTCCCAATGCGATTATTTTAAATTGGAAAATAAAGACAATCAATCCTCATTAATCAACCATTTGTTGATACAACAAAAAGCATCAAGTAATGTGAATACCAACACCACCGTTTTTAACGGCGGAATGGTTCATAATACGATAGCGGTAAGTTTAACCGAATCGAAAGCAACAGTTAACACCAACGGATTGTATTTAGTAGATAAAAATCAAGACATTAGCAATTGTTTGTTTATCAAACATCATGCTCCCGATTGTAAGAGTAATCAATTATACAAAGGAATATTAGACGATAGTGCAAAAGCAAAATTCGTGGGGCATATATTGGTTGAAAAAGATGCACAACAAACGGAAGCACATCAAACCAATCGCAACATTCTTTTAACCGACCAAGCCGACGTGCTGTCGAAACCTTTTTTGGAAATCTACGCCGATGATGTGAAATGCAGTCATGGTTCCACTGTAGGACAATTAGATGAGGAAGCGATGTTTTATTTGCGTTCACGCGGTATATGCGAACAAAATGCTCGTATATTACTGATGCATGCCTTTGCCAAAGAAGTGGTTGACAAAATAAGCATTGAAGCTTTGAGCGAACGTACCGAACGATTGGTAAGAAAACGACTTACAGGTGAGATTATCTCTTGTAATAATTGTATGCAAGCCTGTGATAAAAAGAGCATTAGTTTTGAAATAGAGGTGCCGGAATTACAAGCGTAATAGGCATAAACTTAAGCATTGTGTTCATATAATTTAAAATTTAAAACACATCCTATAATGGAAACAACACGACAACAAAAGGTAGCACGATTGATACAAAAAGAAATGGCCGACATGTTTCAAACGGAAGCTCATTTAATTAACAAACATAATTTGATAACCGTAACAGGTGTCAGGGTGAGTAAAGATTTGTCGATTGCAAGGATTTTCGTAAGTGTTTTTGCTACAAAAGAAAAACAACAAACCATCGATATGTTAGAAGATAAAAACAAAGAGATAAGGTATAAACTCGGACAACGCATCAAACATCAACTGCGTGTTGTGCCTGAAATCATGTTTGTGCTTGACGACACCCTGGATTATATTGAAAATATTGAGAATTTATTAAAAAATTGAAAGCTCCTTTTTTCATAGCATTCCGGTATCTTTTTACAAAGAAATCACACAGTTTAATTAATGTTATCTCTTTGATTTCCTTATTAAGCGTGATAATATGCAGTGGTGCTTTATTTATCATATTATCCATTTTTAACGGCTTACAAAATTATGTTTCTCAAAACTTTAATTCATTCAATGCCGATATAGAAATCAGTCCGAAAAAAGGGAAAACTTTTATACTTAGTGAAGAAGAATTACAAAAGATAAAACAGACCGAAGGCATACGTTATGTATCCGAAGTTTTGTCGGATATTGCTGTTTTTGCATATGAAGACCGGCAATTTATCGGAAAAATAAAAGGCGTATATCCAGATTATTACCAATTAAAACGATTGGACACCATGGTTTTTAGCGGTAATTTTTTATTACAAATCTCAAATATGCATGCTGCAGTTTTGGGTTCAGGTGTGGCAAACAGGTTAAACTGTTCGGTTTCGGCAATAATAAATCCTTCATTAACGGTTTATTATCCCGACAGGCATAAAAAAACCAATCTTGCCAATCCAAGCAAAAACTTACATATTGCCCGTATAACACCATTCGGTGTTTTTGCTTCCGGAACGGAATACGATGCTTCGTATGTGTTTGTTCCAATTGATTTTGCCCGTGATTTAATGCAATATCCGGAGCAAATAACCTCTTTGGAAATAGGTGTAGAACAGAATGTTCCCCTAAAACCACTGATAAAAAAACTGCAACTTTTAGTTGGGGATAGCTATTATGTGAAAGATGCATATCAGCAAGAAGAGGAGTTATATAAAGTAATGCAAGCCGAAAAAACGGCTATATATCTAATTCTTACATTTATTTTCTTGGTTGCATCTTTTAATATTATTGGAATGATAGCCATCTTGGTGCTCGACAAACAGAGAGATATTAATGTGTTATATAGTCTCGGTGCGGATAATACATTTGTGAAACGAGTGTTTATGCTTGAAGGGATGATGATTAGCTTTTCAGGAGCTGTTATCGGATTAATTATCGGACTTATTTTTTGTTGGTTGCAAACAAGATTTCATCTCATTCAATTCGGAGACGGAAGCTATATGTTGAACTATTATCCTGTAGAAATTTATATACGCGATATTCTCTTGATATTAGTTACGATAATGGCAATCAGCTTTCCTGCGACCTATATTCCGGTCGTTAAAATTTCGGAACGATTGTTTAAAAATTCTACCTTGCGTTAATAGTTTGTTAACAAACAACATTTCCTAATTGTTTAAGAAAGTCCGTTTTCTGTTATTCATTAATAAATATTCTCTTTTGTTTGCCTCACTTAAAAAGGAACGAGCAATCAATGTCTCAACAAAAGCCTGTCGAACCAGAAAAGGATTTAATAACTTTTCGATTCTATTTTTTTGCACACCAATTCTTTTCCCAAATTCAACAAAAATCATATTTTGAAGGATGTTGGAATTTTTTATAGTTATCACTTTTAAAATCATCAAGAAATAAGCCTTTATCCAAAGCAAAACTGGATGAATATTTGAAGTAAACTCCAGCATTGACATTTGTTTTTCCTGACAATGTTGCAAAATCTTCCTTACCCCACTTTCCTCCTTCTTTTTTAACATCAAAACGTTTGGTGATATATGCCGGACTGCCGTCTTTAAAAAAAATCAGGGCATTTTCGGCTGTATATATTCCATAAATTTGTTTTGCAATTTGCATTCCTTCTTTTTATTTATTTTTTTTATCGGACAATAGTGATTCTTATTTTTTAATTGATCCTTTATCAGCGTCTTGTCTTGCGACCTGCCGGAATGTGGTTTTAATTTTAAAATATAAGATGGGTAAAATTATCCCAATTAGTGATAAATGATGGAGAAAATTTATGTGCCTAATAAGCAATATGCTGCAAATCAACAACCAATAGGTAACCGATTACCTTTAAAAAATTGAAAAGGAAATTCCATTGTTAGGGTGCCCACCCTGGCTTCGCTCGCTGCTTTCGTTCGTTTGGCTCGCTGCCTTCGTTTGGG
>MWCE01000221.1 GCA_002069895.1 Bacteroidetes bacterium ADurb.Bin234
ATTCCTTTGTGCAAGAGTTTATTTTCCAGTTCAGGGTCGGGGACATACAACGGACCGGCATATTCGGAGGGCAGACCGGTGTAATGCACGGTTAAGGAAGTAAAAACCTGAACGGCTTTTAAAAAGCCCGTCTCGGCGAAGATGGTTTTTAATTCTTCGAAATCAATATTGTGATGATATTTCTTTAGAAAAACCGCCCAGTCGCACAGATGCCTGACCACCACACCGAAGCCGCTCAGATGGCTAACAGCATGCATTATCAGATAAAATGCATTAAACATGGGAGGTGGAATATAAACCATTTCGTTACCAATTTTTAAGGTTTCACAACTTTTATAATCAATTAAACCGTATAGTTTATCTTCTATGGTTTTACTATGTTTAAAGGCGTATTCATAATTCAGAAACCATTTGTGATTTTCGATAGGGATGCTTTTGAAATGGAAAACGGAATGTTTGGGATTCACGGTTTTACCTTTGTCGACCTTTATCTCCATCGCTTCCATTATACTATTTCCTTTCTCATAATCGCCGAAGAGATAAATATCGATATCACCCCCTTCGCGATGTGAAGGAATGGGATAAGCGGCTGCCAAACCGAGACCTTTAAGCAACATCAGCCGTATACCCTCTTGACGGTATAAGGCCGTAAGTTGTTCGAGGGTTTGATAGTGTTTGTTGTAGCGTTGTTCCATGGCATCTACATTCACCGCCCATGTTAATTGCAGGGAGCGAGGAAGCACAGTTTTGTTGCTTTGGGATAATCCGTCGTAAACTATACCCATCAGACCCTGTTTGGATGCCTGCTTGAAAATATATTGCCAATCTTCCTCATTTATACCGATAAATAAATCACTTGGGGGCGGAATACCCCATAAGCCACTCATTAATAAAGAAAACAAACGATTGTCGTTCGGATTTAAGGCCATGGTCAATTTATATATTTTTAATGGTAAATATTATTTTTTTTATTTGTTTTCTTACGCGATTCCGGAAAAGACAAAGCTTCCATACACAAGAGTCGCTTGAAATCACTTTTCCGTTCTTTTTTGAATATTGCTTCATCACGGCAATCACATTGTTCATTTTCACTTTCTCTACATGTGAAAACACGTTATCTCCTTGTATAATGAGTTTATCATCTTTTCGGAAAATAACACGGTGCAACAAATGACTTTCGCCGTAGGCAAACAACACCACGACCCCGGGTTTTATCTCGGCATCTTCAAAAGGACTTAAAAGCACGATATCTCCTTCTCTTAAACAAGGATACATACTGTTTCCTCTTACCCGCAATTGAACGGCATCCCCATTATTTATACTATCTATCACACAATTAAAAATTTCGGCATTCGGTATTTCTTTCAACATATTTGATTATTCTTTAAAAATGGTAGTAAAGGATAAAAAAGCACTCTCTTTTTCAGGCAAACAATCAAGTATATAAATCGGCACCGATTCGATGATAGTTGAAATGGTATTACAAATAAAATCAGACAACAAACTATCATAAGCAAACAAAGTAGGACAAGAAGGAAAAACAGCTCCCAAGGCTTGGATAACATCCAAATGATGTATTTTGTTAAAAGCAGCTTGTCTTATTCGTACCATAGCAGCAATAGGATAGCTTTCATTTTTATAACAGGCTAATTTCCCGCTCCACATCGAACCGAATGCATTGACTTGATTATTCTCAATTTTAACAATGGGACTATCGTCATTTAGTATATTTGTTCCCGGAATATGTTTTACCCATAAACGCGTATGTGTACTCTTTCCTGTTCCCGATTCTCCGAGAAATAAAACGGCTTTATTATTATAAAATATAGTAGAGGCATGAATGGAAACGGAACGAAGTGAAACTGTTGCCAAACCATAAACAACCCACAATAAAAAACTTAAATTAGAAAAGGCATATTTTTTATAGGGAGAAAAATTAGAATAAAAAACGGAGGAGCCGTTTTCTTTTATCATTAAAACCGAGTCGTTTTCTTCTCGGCTGTCCATGCGAAACAGGTATCCGTTATCATATCGAGCAAACGCACAATCATCGGTTTCACCATCGAAGGTATAGAGTGTTTCGACATGCCAATCCGGTAAAGACTCATGATACCAATCGGGTATGTTTTCTCCGATTTTCAAAACAAATAAAGGTTGTTCATTGATGATGTCTTCGACCATAAAGGGTTTGGCACTCAATAAATATCTTTGTATAAAAAACACATCCTCTCCTTCAATACAAAACAAATGACCGGCGATGCGATAATAAATACGTTGAGGTTTACTTAGATTCATTTTGTAAAGTTTCTATATTAATAATTCTATCGCAATAGCTTAAAGTACTTTCCCTATGTGCAATGATTAGAAAAGTAAGTTCTTTGTTATGCTCGGATAACATTTTAATTGCCTGGTTTATTTCCTGTTCTGTTTCAGTATCGAGTGCCGAAGTAGCTTCATCGAAAAACAAAACCTGTGCATCTTTATACAAGGCCCGTGCAATGCCTATGCGTTGTTTTTCTCCTCCCGACAAACGGTTGGCAGCCTCTCCTACCCTGGTATCCATACCTTGAGGCAAAGCATCAATTATTGGTTTTAACCGTAACAATTCCAATATATTATTTATTTTTCCCCTATCGGGTTCTTCGTTGTCGTATGTCATGGCAATATTATGAGCAAAGCTGGCATCCATTACAAAAACATGCTGCGACACATAGGCAATGTTATTATGCCAACATGACGTATTTTCGGGAGTTAAAGGGATATCGTCCACGTAAATGCTTCCACTGTCGGGGGTATAAAATCCCATCAACAAATGAAAGAGGGTTGTTTTGCCGGCACCCGAAGCTCCTTTAATACCCACACATTCTCCTTTATTAATGGTGAACGATAAATGGGAGAGTATTTGCCTGTCTTTATTGTCTTCGAAAGCAAAAGAAAGATCGCACACGGATATTGATTTTGTTAAATTTAAACGCCTGCTTTCTCTTTTTCTCTCTTTTTTCTCATTTTGCAACAATCCTTCTTCTATAACTTCAAGTGTATATTGATTGTATTTTATTTGCATCCACCGTCCCATTATCATTCGAACGGCGGGCAACATTCTTAAAGCAGCTACGGCAAACACACCGAATAACAGTTGCATTGAAATACCGGTTAAAGTCATATTCATCAAAATCAATAGAATCATCCCCACAACAATACCCATTTCGATTAACGCATTGGGAACGGCCGAAATGCGTTCATTTTTAAATCTATATTCTTTTAAAAGTTGAATGTTCTTGTCGAAACGTTTTAAAATCGAAAGGAAAGCATGGTTGATTTCTATTTCGACGTAACCCCGGAAGGTTTCATGTAACATACGGCTCTGTTGACGACGAATTTCATTTTCTTCTTTACCGTATACTTGCAGTTTGTTTCGCACCGAAAGGATATATATCAATACAATGGGAATAAAAACCAATATCAACATAAACGAAACCAATGGATTATATATCAATAACGAAACAAAGAGAATAAGCATTAATATCCCTTCGCTGATAATAGCCGAAACGGAACCTAAGACATTAAACACGAAAGCAGAACATATTTGATTAACTTGATGGGTTAACATAACGGAATTATGCTGTTTAATAAAGCCCAGTCCGCGATGATAATATTCCACAAACATCTGTTTTGAGAAATATTCAAATAATTGAATGAAAAACCTGTTTTGAAAATGCAACAAAGCAATATTTAAGAGGTTTTTTATTAAGAAAACGAGAATAACAGCCACACAAACCCCTATAACAAACCAACGGACGGAAGGGAAAATTCCTAAGCCATAAATATAAGCAGAAATAGGATTGGTGAGTATGGCATTGGCATCGAGAATCAATAACAAAACCGGCAACATAGCTGCTAATCCGATAAAATTAAGCATAGCCCTTACGAAAGCAGCTACCACCACCACAAGGCCTTTTTTTTGAAAGCTTGCAGGAATAAGCTGCAGAAGCTTCTTTGTCATTTATTGCTCAATTAAATTATATTTCAATAACTTTTCTATCCACGCTATCGAATCTTTTTTTGCCGTTGTTTCTTCCACTTCATATTTCGACATTAACAATGCTTCCACATCGTTTTGATTGAAATCTTTATCAGCCAATTCATTCCATAGCCATTCGGAGGTTTCGTTAAAGGATATGATTTTGGTCAAATCCACACCGTATGCTCCTTGCATAATAACTACACTTTCGCCGGCAACTTTTCTTAATTTATATTTATTATTGATTCTCATAACTTAAATCTTGAAAAAAATGAAACTATAAAGTCTATTTATTTTGAATTGCAAAAATACATTATTTATTTCTATTACGCTCCTTATCGAAGGAATAATTTGACATATCGATTTTCTGGTAATCGGGGGGAAATGGCAGGGTTGTTAGTGCAGAGAGATTTCGCAGGCAGCAAGACAACGCATTGAATAATTTACAACTGTTAGTTTATCCGTCTTGTAATAAAAAACATTTCCCGGGAATAATTATTTTTTTAATCTTGTATTAAATTTAAAGTTTTCACTTTTAATTAATTTGACGCTTGTATATGCAGGATGCATACAGTTTAATATATAATTATAAGATGTATGAATAATACAAATTGGTACTTTAAACTTTTATTTCGAGATTCGTAATTATTTTGTATCTTTGCGAAAAAAAACACTATGAAAGCATTTATACAAATACTCAGCTTTTTGATAGCCTGCTCCGCACAAGCACAAATACAGGATGATTTCTCCGATAGGGACCTTTGTCATAATCCGAACTGGCAGGGCGATGTGGATAGTTTTATGGTTAACAGCTCCTTGGAATTACAACTGAAAGCCTCAGGTTCCGGTCTTGCTTATCTTTCCACTGCTGCAAATCCTGTCCTAAATGATATGGAATGGCGTTTCCGTATTAGATTGGCCTTTGCACCTTCCGCTAATAATTATGCTGTTTTTTATCTAAGTTCCGACAGGAAAAATCCAACCGACACTAATGCAGAGACTTATTACCTTCAATTCGGTGAAAAAGGAAGTGCCGACGCCATCCGTTTTTATAAACAAAAAAACAACAATCCCCAACTTTTGTGCAGCGGTAAAGACAGTGCCATTGCATCGGCTTTCGACATGGGTGTGAAAATAATACGCAGCGTCGCCGGAGAATGGCAAATCTTTAGCTGCGATGTAGATAATAAAATCTATCATCTTGCTTGCAGTTGCTCCGACACCTCAAAGATTAACATGCAATACCTTGGATTGCTTTGTAATTACACCTCCTCTAACAGTGAAAATTTTATATGGGATGATATATATTACGGAGAAATAATTATTGATACCATCCCACCTAAACTTATAGCCTGTCAATGTCTTACCGAAAACACCCTTTTATTGACTTTTAATGAGACCTTAGACTCCTCTCAAGCATTTAATTGTTTGAATTATACCATTAATCAAAACATTGGACATCCCGACAGCATAGTTTCACTTTCGAAAGATTTTTCGCATATACAATTAATATATAAGAAGCCTTTCCCCATAAACCGGAAATTATATCTCTCCATTTCAAATATCGACGACATCTACGCAAACCATATGGCCGACACCGGAGTTTATTTTGTTGCCTACCGCTCAAACCCCTTCGATATCGTGATTAACGAAATAATGGCCAAACCCACTCCCGAAATCGGACTTCCCGATGCGGAATACCTTGAATTGAAAAACAGAACCCCTTTTGAAATCGATTTAAGCGGATGGCAAATTATTTTCGGGAAAAACATACGCACTTTCGATTCGATTCGAATAGCCCCATATGAATATATTATTGTAACTTCAAAAAAAACAGCTCCTTTATATGCTCCTTACGGTAAAACAGCCACTGTTTCCAGTACACTACTTAAAGACGAAGGACAACAACTGCAGCTTGTCGACAATAAAGGAAATATCATACATTGCCTGACCTACTCAAACAATTGGCATAAAGAAACAAAAGAAAAGGGAGGCTGGTCATTAGAAATGATAGATTATGATAATCCCTGCGAAGAAGCTGCCAATTGGACCTCTTCCAACGATCCCTCCGGAGGAACACCCGGCCGGAAAAACGCATGTTATACAACCAATCCCGATTCTAAAAAACCAAGGTTGGACAGGGTTATAAATCTCGACTCATTACGAATTACGGTGTTTTTTTCGGAACCCATGCACCCACACATATTAAGGAATTTAAACAGCTTTCATATTGATAGAAATATTACAATCGACAGTATCCTTAGCATAAATCCCGACATGAAGTCATTAAACTTGCTATTAAATAAGAAATTAGAAAGAAATCAAGTATATACATTAAGTATAGTCGACACGCTTTACGATTGTTCAGGCAATTTGTTACCCATGGAATCCTTTGTTAAATTCGGTTATGCCCAAACACCCGATTCCTTCGATATAGTAATAAATGAAGTATTATTTAATCCCAAAGAAAATAACGACATAGACTTTGTTGAAATCTACAACCGCTCGGATAAGATTATTGACTTGAAACACCTTACATTATCAAGACTTGGGAATGACAATTGTTTTGAAAAAGGAAAAACAATCAGCGAAGCAGGATTCCAACTCTTTCCCGACGATTATGCCCTCTTAAGCACACAATCGACTGTTATACAAACACAGTATATCTGTAAAAACGAAAAGAATTTCATAGAGATGGAAAGCTTGCCTTTGTATGCCAATGAAAGCGGAACGGTTATATTGTTGCATAAAAATCAAGTAATCGACCGTTTTGATTACAGTGCCGATATGCATTACTGTTTGTTACAATCGGAAGAAGGTGTTAGTTTGGAGCGTATCAATCCGCACCGAAAAACACAAGATGCCTCCAACTGGCATTCGGCGGCATCGATAGTCGGATATGCCACTCCTTGTTTTCAAAACTCTTGTTATTGCAACAACATTGAGCATGAAAATGCTTTTAGTGTTTATCCCGAAATATTTTCACCCGATCAGGACGGTTACAATGACATATTACAGATTTCTTACCGATTTAAGGAAGCGGGCTATAAAGCGAGCATAAACATTTACAACAATGCCGGTCGAAAAGTAAAGACATTAATTAATAATATGTTATTAAGCACCGAAGGAGTTGTCAGTTGGGACGGCAGTAGCGACGAACAGCTAAAAGCGGGCGTAGGAATATATATTATCGTTATCGACTATTTTAACCTGAAAGGAGAAGTGAAACGTGAAAAATTAACGACGACACTTGCGATTAAATATTAAAAAAAAACGAAAACATCTTTTCACTAAACATTTTTTTATATATTTGCATGCTAAAATATTTTAAAAGGACATGAAAAGATTAAGCATTGTTATGGTATTATGCAGTTGTTTTACAACATGTAGAACACCTTATGACGACATACCGATACGCGATGTTAATTTTACCATTTCCATCAATGCCACAAATTTAATCCATACCGGAGGATATGAGTACTTTACGGGAGGAATTAGCGGAATTGTTATTTATCGATTCGACATCAGCACTTTTTATGCCTACGACCGTGCCTGTCCTTACGATTGGGCTGACGGAGGCTGTGTGAGTGTGGTTGAATTAACATTATACGACAGTTTATGCGGTTCATCCTTTAATATTTTAAACGGTTATCCTTATTCGGGCAGTAAAGCCGAACATCCTTTACGACAATATCAAACCCGATTAATTGATGATTACACCTTGCAAGTTTATAACTAATTTAAAAATATAATTAACATTATTTTAACTTAACACTTAATTAACATGAAAAGATTTTTTATTCCCATTATTAGCTTGTGCTTAATAGCTTTTACTTTCACATCCTGTGATCCTAAAGAACCGGAACCCGAACCGGAACCCGAACCCAAAGAAGAAGTTTTTGTTAGTAAAACCCCCGAAAACCGAAATATTCTTTTAGAAGAATTTACCGGTGTTAATTGCGGGTATTGTCCCGACGGTCATAGGATATCCGATCAATTACACGCAACTTACGGCGATAAATTCTTAGCCATTAATATTCATGCCGGAGATTATTCCGGTGGGTATTTTAATACACCCGAAGGCACAGCATTAAATAGTGCATTCAAAATAAGTAGTTATCCTAGTGGTGTTATTAGTCGTGAATTGGTTAATACCGGGACTAAAGTGGTATTCGGTATCAGCAGAAGCTCATGGGGTGATATAGCTTCACAAATTATGGCAAAGCCATCCTATGTGAATGTCGCCGCCAAATCAACCATTGACTCTGCCAGCCGTAAATTAACTTGTGAAGTGCAAGCTTATTTTACCGACAGTTCACCTGTTGCCGCCGGATTAAATTTTATCAATATAGCCATTGTTCAAAATAACATTTGGGCTAAACAAAGCGGAGCCACAAATTTTTATCCTGAAATGTATGATGCAGCCACTCAAAAATATCGTCACAATCACATGTTACGCACGCTGATTACAGGAGTTGACGGTGAAGCTATGCCTGAAAATAAAAAAGAAACACTTTACAAGAAAACCTTTACTTATACTATACCTGAAATGATTAGCAATGAAGCTGTTGTTTTAAAAGATGTAGAAATAATTGTTTTTGTTACTCAAAACAAGCCCAGCACAATTCCTGTACCAATTCAAGACGCTAGTCAGTTTGTAAGTGTTATAAATGTATGTAAAAGTGCTTTGACTTTTAAATAAATCTTAAATTAACACATCTAATATTAAATCCCGAATCTGATTTGATTTGGGATTTTTTTATTCGTCCACCCAATCGCCGTTATCTTTAATCAATTGAATCAGCCTATCGATAGCTAGGGATTCCTTGATATTAGGCATAACAAGGTTTTTGCCTTTATATAAACATATCAAGCCTTTTCCGCTCCCCACAAAGCCGTAATCGGCATCGGCCATTTCACCTGGACCGTTTACGATACATCCCATAACAGCAATTTTTAAATTCCG
>MWCE01000222.1 GCA_002069895.1 Bacteroidetes bacterium ADurb.Bin234
GTATTTAGATTTTTGCTTTCAGAAATTCATCAATAATGGCATCGATTGAAATACTTTCGGCTTCGGCACGATAGTTTTTAACGACCCTATGACGCATCACCAAATGGGCTACTGCTTTTACGTTTTCGATATCGGGTGAAATTTTCCCTGATAAAACGGCGTGGCATTTTGCGGCAATAATCAGATTTTGTGAAGAACGCGGACCGGCTCCCCAGGCCAAATATTTATTAGCCCATTCATGTGCTTTGGACGTTTCGGGACGGGTGATAATGGATAAATTAACGGCGTAGTTATACACATTTTCCGCTACAGGAATCCTTTGTAATAATTTCTGGTAATACAAAATCTCTTCCATATCAATCACCTGTTTGGGAGTATATAAATCTCCTCCTATGGTTGATTTCACTATACTTACTTCTTCATTAAAACTGGGATAATCCAAATAAATGTTAAACATAAACCTGTCTAACTGCGCTTCGGGCAAGGGATAGGTTCCTTCTTGTTCTATGGGGTTTTGGGTTGCCAATACAAAAAAGGGGTCTGGCAATTTGTGCGTTACACCGGCAATGGAAACACTTCGTTCCTGCATGGCTTCGAGTAAAGCCGATTGTGTTTTAGGTGGCGTACGGTTAATTTCATCAGCAAGCACAATATTAGAGAAAACGGGTCCTTTCAAAAAGCGAAAGTTTCTGTTTTCATCTAAGATTTCAGTTCCCATAATGTCGCTTGGCATCAAATCGGGCGTAAACTGTATACGATTGCACGACAAACCCAAAGCTTTGGCTATGGTGGTAACCATTAATGTCTTTGCCAAACCGGGTACGCCTATTAACAGCACATGACCTCGACTGAATATGGTTATAAGTATATTTTTCAATACCTCATCTTGACCAACAATAACTTTTCCAACTTCTTGCCGTAGTTGTGCATATTTTTGAGTAAATGCTTCAACGGCGTCTACATCTGATTTAAATTCTATCATTTCCCTACGATTCCAAATTTTTCGAAAAAATCACAATTCTGATATTGCGGTTTAATTTTTACGTGTGTATATTTTATTTTATTCTTTGTCCATTTCAACAAAGCTTCCTGCTTTTTGTTTTCCATCGCCACGTTTTTAATTTTTTCATAATCGTCGATCATATTGGCTTTATGAGCGGTTCTTTTTTCTTTGATATATAAAATCCTGTAAGCTTGATTGCCTTCATCGGTAATCATGGGGACAACTTGCGAAAACTCTCCTTTAATCAAATTGTTTATGGCATATAAGACCGATTTATCCAACTGGTCTTCGGTAAAAGCATAAGAAGCTGTAATGGGGTTAACGAGCATTCCACCACTGATTTTACCGGGGTCGTCTGAATAAAGTTTAGCCGCCGAATCGAAAGGCATGTCGGTTGTTTTGAGGATTTGATATATACTATCCAAATAGTTTTTCGAACGCATCATTTCTTCGGCCGAGGGTTTGGGCTTAATAAGGATGTGAGCTACATTGATTTGTTCGCCTCTTCGTTCAATCATTTGAATGATATGAAAACCCGCTTGGGTTTCGACAACGGGCGATATTTCACCCGGTTTCAATGAAAAAGCGGCCAATTCAAATTCGGTAAACAACTCCCCTCTTCCAACAAAACCCAATTCTCCTCCTTTCGGTGCACTGCCCGGGTCTTCGGAATACATGCGGGCAAAGGTTTTGAAATTCTCGCCTCTTAGCACGCGTGTGCGAATTTCTTCCAAACGACGTTTTATATCTATCTTTTCCGCCTCACCTATTTGCGGTGTTTTCACTATTTGCGACAGCTCGTATTCGAGGGGAATGATGGGTAAACTGTCGTAAGGAATTTTATCAAAATAATCTTTAACTTCTTGATAAGTAATATTAATGTTTTGTATTAGTTTTTGTTGCATTTGTTCGGATAAAAACTCGTCTTTAACCAAATCGCGCGATTCGGCTTTTATTTCGGTCAATGTTTTACCATAGGCTTCTTCTAATTTTTTAATATTCCCTCCCATTTGTGCAATTTGCATTCGCATATTATAGTCGATGCGTTCGGTAATTTGGGCTTCAGTAATGGTAATACTATCCAATTCTGCTTGATTGATAAGCAATTTTTGAAATATTATTTGTTCCAAAATAGCGCAACGCAAGTCTTCTTCGTTTTCCAAAGTATATAACCCCGTTTGGTATTTATAGCCTTGAAGGGCATATTCTAAATCGGATTTGGTTATAATACGATCGCCTATCGTTGCAATAATTTCATCTATTACATTGTTATCGGACTGCGTCATTGCAACAGGCAGCCATATCAAACATAGAATGATTCCGATAAATTTTTTCATTAATATATTATTATTTAAAAACATCTTATTAAACGAGCTTTCCTTGCTTTTATTTCTTTTGATTTTTATTTTTCTCTTCGTTTGATAATCCAATGCTTAAAAAAGGGATCATCCATTTCGAAAGTTGTTTCTTTGATTACATAGCCTTGCTCGCTTAATCGTTTCAAACCGCTGTATAACGTGCTTGCAGGTAGGTTTAAAGCTCTTAGGTTTTGTTGTGAGAGTGCAATTAAAATTTTTTTATCGGTTTGCCGGATTGTATTCCATAAACGTTCGTAATCATTATCGTGCAACATTATCATTTCTGTAATGGCATGCTCAATATAATTTCCCGTAAAGGATTTATTTTCTATTCCCATCCAAATATGAAATGCTAATTGCTGTGTATAATAAGGATGACAACCGGTGAATGCCAAAATTCTTTCTGCCGTTTCTTTGCTGTTTTTGATGATCTTCCGAAATCTTTTATTTAAAAAATCAAAGAAATCATCATAGGGAATTTTTGGCAAAGGCATCAATAGGCCGAAATGATAGAAAGGTGATTTTTTCTTTTCAAATATTTCCCTCATCATGGATTCTGCACTTCCCAGAAAGACATAATTCACCGATTGATGGACTTGTAGAACGCTTCTTAATTTTTTCTCGATTTGTTTCCCAATGTTTCTGATTTCTTGGAATTCATCAATAACAACTATCGGCCTTTCACCTTTTTGACCCAATTTTTCAATCAGATTCAACACATCTTCCAAACAAATAAACACATCGTTTGCCGCATTAAAAGTAACCTCAACCGTATTATTCCCAGGATGTATGCTAATGGTCGGAATGATGCGAAAAGACTTTACCGCTTGTTTTATTCTTTCCCATTTATAAATAACAAAGAGTTTTTTTAATAATTGAGATGCAAAATCATCTATATCGGTAACCAATTGTAAATCGACGTAAATTGTCGGTCGACCGATTATTTTGGTAGCTTTGTGTATCAAACTTGATTTTCCGAATCTACGTGGCGAGATAAGGATTAAATGATTCTTACTCTCAAGTATTTGTTGAATTTTACCGATTTCTTCTTTTCTATCGGTAAAAAATTCTTCTTGCACAATGGTACCGAACTTAAATGGATTTTCCATGTTTTTCATTTTTTTTACAAATGTAGACAAATATTGTTTATTGATTTGTTTTTATCGTACTATTTTTTCAAATAATATTAAGAAAAACCATTTATATTATTGTATATAAATCTACTAAAAACTACGAAAAACTTCGTAACGAAAGTTTTCGTAGTTGTTGAATTATCATTTAATGATTGCCAAATCTTATAAGTTAATATGAATTTCATGATTTTGTTTGGCTTTATTCAAAGCATCATTGCGGATTTGTTTTCGCAAGGCTTGGCGGCGTTGATCGAGGATGATGTTTTTGATGCGTTCTTTTTCCAAACTCAAGGGTGAATAGGCTTCATTTATTTTAAAATCAATAATATTAACTAAATACACATTGTTAGTGTCGCTCAATTCGATATAACGATTATTTTGTAAAAATTGTTCTTGATTATACGTATTGATAGGAATTTCCTTTAAAATATCGTCAAAGAGAAGCCAATCGCTTTCAAGGTACATGTTTTCAGCGAATTTCATACATATGTCTTCCATCCGTTTTTGTTCTTGTGTTGAACGATTGTCCTTAAATAATATTTTTTTAACGGTTTCGGTTTGGTTAAAACCAAGGGGAAATTTAACATAGTTAACTTTCACAATATTCTTTTTCATTTCGAATTCGGACTTATGTGTTTCATAATAACGTTCCATTTCCTTGTCCGAAACCTCAATATTGAGTAATTCTTCTACCTTTTTATTTTCATAAGCAAACATCAATAAAGATTGATAGTAGTCCTTCATTTGCTTATCGAAATTCTTATCTTCTTGAGAGAGTGCATGTTCAGCTTCGTATGCCAAAGCTTGTTTTTGAATCCATTTATCAATATAATAAGATTGAACCGACAGGCTATCGGACGAAGGATCGAAATCGGGTATCATGTCTTGCAAATCGCTCATGGTTAATGTTTCATCGTAAACGCTAGCCACTACAACATCGTTTCTATGAGAACATGCCACACATAACAAGCCAGCAATAATAACCGATGCAAAAAGATATTTCATGAACGATTATTTAATCAAGGATAAAATGGCATCGTAATCAATCCACACTTTGTTATGGGAGCGTAGGGTTTTGATCCATTCTTCTTCCAAATAGTTTTGATATAAAGAAACGATGATGCCTTTCACTTCCTCCAAAGGTTTTGGAGAAGGCCCTTTGAATTCAATCACTTCTAAAAATGATAAAGCTGTCTTATTGGCACAAAGCATACGTTGTTGTTCCGATTTATAATCCATAGTAACAGTTGTGTTTTTACCTGCTGTGGTTGATTGTATTTGTTGATTCCAATTATTCCAATGAAACAATGAATCAAATGATGCCTCTTGCCCCTTCCATCTAACCAAGTTTTTACTCGATACAACCGCTATCTTTTTATTTAACTTGGTCATGGCTTCGGCGGGATTTGTGCCTTTTTTCAACAATTTGTTCCACTGATTAAAGACCGATTCATCTGAAAAAGTATAGAGATTGGCTTCTACTCTTACCGGATACAAATAATCTTGTTTCACTGTTTCATAAAAAGCTTTTAATCCTATGGTATCGATTTCGGCTTTTTTCCACACCTTTTGTTCACTTAATTCATATAACAAAACACCTTCGTGGTATTCTTTCATTAAACCGGCAAATTCGGGATGTTTCTTTTCCAACATTCCGTCTTCATAATCCATAATCACTTCTTGAACAAAATCTTTATAAAAATATTTAATCAGTTCATCGAGATTCACATTTTCGGATCCTTCGTATTGATTTTCTTCAAGATAATGGGCAAAATCTTTTTGAGTAAAAGTTTTATCGGCTAAAACAAAAAGAGGCTTCGTCCATGAACTAACAGCATCGGCTTTCCATTTACCTATAATGAAAGAAGAATCAATGGTATAAAAATCTTCCAAAGCAGGGAAGCTGTTTTTTGTTTTTATTTCTTTGAATTTGTATTCTTTCTTTAAGCGTTCCACAAAAGCTTCTTTGCTTTTTTCGGAACGAGAATCTTTAATGATACGGTTTTTAGCAATGGCACGGGCATCGGCATTGATTTCAACGGGAATTCTATCGGTAAGTTTAACAATATGAAAACCATAAACCGTTTCAAAAGGCTTGGTTATATCATTCACGTTTAAACCATATATGTTTTCTACAAAATCACCGTCAAAGCGGGAAACGGTAAATATCGGCATTTCACCTTTACGTTCAGTCAATCCTTTATCTGTACAATAGCGTTGAACTGCTGTTGCGAAATCCATACCTTCTTTAACGGCTTTGTATGCTTCTTTTGCTTTTTCTTTCGTTTTTACCGAATCTTCGGCAGTAGCATTTTCAGGATATGCAATTAATATTTGGGAAACGGCACAACGACCTAAAGCCGGTTTTTTATCATGTAAATAAATCAAGTGATAACCGAATTCCGTACGAATAGGCATCGATACTTCGCCTACTTTCATAGCATAGGCCGCTGTTTCGAAAGAATAAATCATATCGAAAACGGTAAAATAACCCAAATCGCCTTTATTTCCTCTTTGTATTAATTTGCCTTCATTGTTATAACGATTGCGAGCTGAGAAATCATCGGATTTTTCGGCAGCTATGTCGGCAAAGGATTCTCCCTTTAAAATTCGGTTGCGTAGGTTAATGATTTCTTTATAGGCTTCCAATGTGTCTTTCGGATTGGCTTCTAAAGGCAGTTTCTTCATTATATGACTTGCCCTTACATCCCATTGCATTCGTTCCATTACTTCGTCTAACAACTTTTCATTTACTTCTTTATCGGTCAGATAAGAACGAGCGGCTTGCATACGGTAACCGTTTAATTCTTTTTGTAATTCTTCGATGGTATCCAAACGAAGACTTAGAGCCTCGGCATATTTTAAGCGAAAGTTAACATATAAATCAATGTATTCGCGCAACTCTTGTTCACTTGTTTTTTTCAAATCGTTATTCTTTTCATAGGTATTGACAAACTCCTTTAAGTTTATGTTTTCATTTCCTATTTTCATAACAACTTTATCGTCTTGTGAGAACAAAACAATTTGAGTAACAATCATCAAAAAACTAAATAAAACTACTCTCTTTCTCATTATTTTATATCTTTTTATTATAATTATGTTTTTATTATTATCTAGAATAATTTGGTGCTTCTTGCGTGATAGTAACGTTGTGCGGATGATTTTCTTGTATACCGGCAGCGGTTATTTTAATAAAACGTGCATTTTCCAAAGCTTCAATATTTCCACATCCGGTATAACCCATACCTGCACGCAAACCACCCATCATTTGATGAATAACTTCCGAAAGCATCCCTTTAAAAGGAACGCGCCCTACGATACCCTCCGGAACTAATTTGGCTATATCGCTTTCAAAATCTTGAAAATATCTGTCTTTTGATCCTTTTTGCATAGCTTCCAAAGATCCCATGCCCCTATATGTTTTAAATTTCCTACCTTCGAAAATTATGGTTTCTCCCGGCGACTCTTCCACACCTGCAAAAAGTGAACCTGCCATGACAGTAGCCGCACCCGCAGCTAATGCTTTAATGATATCACCTGTGTAACGAATACCGCCATCGGCAATAACGGGGATACCCGATCCTTTCAACGCTTTGGAAACACTATAAACAGCCGCTAATTGCGGCACACCGACACCGGCTATAATACGGGTAGTACATATGGAACCGGGGCCTATGCCCACTTTCACGGCATCAACTCCGATTTTTACCAAATCAAGGGCGGCTTCCGGCGTTGCTATGTTACCTACCACCATGGGCAGATTGGGATGGGCTTGCTTAATACATTTTGTAATTTCAAACACACCCTTCGAATGACCGTGAGCCGTATCAACCACTATGGCATCTACGCCCGCTTTTACCAACTCATTTACCCTTTCCATCGTATCATAAGCGGTGCCAACAGCGGCTGCCACACGTAATCGCCCTCGACTGTCTTTGCATGCATTCGGTCGGGCTTTGATTTTGATAATGTCCTTATACGTTATTAGTCCGATTACTTTATTTTCATTATCTACAACCGGTAGTTTTTCAATTTTATATTGTTGTAATATCTCAGCTGCTTTTTCAAAATCAGTAAATTCGGTTATGGTTATGACTTTTTTGGTCATAATTTTGGCTATGGGCTTTTCCATTTCCTTTTCAAAACGCAAATCCCTGTTGGTAACGATTCCTTTGATTCTATTATTATTATCAACAACAGGAATCCCTCCTATGTGATACTCTTTCATTAATGCCAAGGCTTCTTTAACGCTTGCTTTGGAACCTATGGTTATGGGTTCGATTATCATGCCGTTTTCTGCTCTTTTCACTTTTTTAACTTCCAAAGCTTGTGCTTCTATGCTCATATTTTTATGAATAACCCCAATACCACCCTCTTGTGCAATCGCAATTGCCAGTTTTGATTCGGTAACGGTATCCATGGCGGCAGAAACCAAGGGTATGTTTAATGCTATATCTCGGGTAAAACGGGTACTCAAATCCACTTCACGGGGCAACACCTCGCTATAAGCAGGTAAAAGCAATACATCGTCATATGTAAATCCTTCTCCCACAAACTTATCCTTTTCAAATTCAAACAACTTATTCATGTTTTTTATTTTTCATAAATTAATGTGCAAATTTACATTATTTTTTCAAATAATTCTTATTATATAATGTATTAGTTGTATACTTTATCGCTATTATCCGATATAACAATTCTACCAGTTTTCGGCCATACTCATCATATTCACGGCACGTGGAATAATGGAAATACGATAGTCGGCAAGGGGAAGTAATTCACCTTCTACCTCTCCCCGACAATAAGGCGACGATTTTATTTCAACAGTTTTGGATTGTGAAACGGATGCTTCTTTAAGTACTTTTATGTGTGTGCCGTCATATAGTTTACTGACATTTTTTATCACTTTCAAAGGTGAGATTTTTCTTACCACTGCCACATCAAAAAGTCCGTCGACAGGATTTGCAGTAGGGACTTGTCGCATACCGTTTCCATTATATTGTCCAATGCCTACGGCTAATGTGAATATCTCATCATTAATACTTTCATTATCTAATTTGATTAGATTTTTCTTGTTTTTGTGTCGTAATAATACTTTTAACAAACTAAGGATGTAAACTGTTTTGGTGAAAAGTTTCGATTTATTTTTATTTACCTCCTCAATAACTTCGGCATCGAAACCGAATCCGGCAATATTCACAAAATATCTTTTTTCAATAAGCAGGTTGTCTTTCACACATTCAACCAAACCTACATCATGTTTAATAAATTTAGCTTCTTGAAAGCTTAAAATGGTATCGGAATAAGAAGAAGGATAAGCATGCGTACGTGTCCAATCGTTACCGGTTCCCAAGGGGAATACACTAACATATACTTCCTCTGGATTAACTCCGGATATAAAAATACCATTAATCACCTCGTTGATTGTACCATCACCTCCAACAACAATAAAGTAGCGTTCTCCTTTTTTACACAATTCTTCGACTTTTTTTATGCCGAAAGTCGATTCATCGGCTATGTGATGTCTGTAAGGAATGCCTAATTTACCCAATTGTTTTTCAACATCTACCCAATAGGCAAGGCATTTTTCGGATAAAGCATTGGGATTGATAATTACTTGCCATTGATAATCATAAACGTTTAATCGTTGAAGTTCCATTATACATGATATTTAGTTCGAATGATATACTTATTTCGTTCGGACGAATTGCGCGATACCATTTCGCCCAAAAAACCGGCTAAAAACAATTGCATTCCAAACACCATGACCAATAAAGCCAAATAAAACAAAGGTTGATCGGTTACTTGCCGGTAATAAGCTACACCATGTGCAATGTTTATTAATTTTTGTATGATTAACCACAAAGTGATAACAAAACCTATAAGAAAAGATAAGGTTCCGCCGAGACCGAAAAAATGCATGGGTTTTTTCCCGAAACGCGAAACAAACATGATGGATATTAAATCCAAATAACCGTTGATGAAGCGGTTCCATCCGAATTTAGTGGTTCCGTATTTTCTTTTTTGGTGTTTTACCACTTTTTCTCCGATTTTGGTAAAACCCGCCCACTTGGCAATGACGGGAATGTAGCGATGCATCTCGCCGTATACTTCAATGGTTTTAACCACATCACTGCGATATGCTTTTAATCCGCAATTGAAATCATGCAACTTGATTTTCGATATTTTACGGGTTGTCCAATTAAAGAACTTTGATGGTATGTTTTTGGCAAATTTTGCATCATACCTTACTTTTTTCCAACCCGAAACCAAATCATACTGTTTTGCTGTTATCATTTCATATAATTCCGGAATTTCATCAGGGCTGTCTTGCAAATCGGCATCCATGGTAATAACCACATCGCCTTGTGTTACTTCAAATCCAACATTTAAAGCTGCTGATTTTCCATAATTCCTCTGAAAGCGAATGCCTTTAACAGAAGGATTTTCCGCTCCCAGTTGTTCAATTATCGACCATGAATGATCGGTACTGCCGTCGTCAACAAAAATGATTTCATAAGAAAAACCCTTTTCATTCATTACTTTATTTATCCAATCCGTTAATTCGGGAAGTGATTCTTCTTCGTTAAGTAAAGGTATTACAATTGATATATCCATAAGTGTCAATTTATTCAGTATCAGATTTCGATTCCGGTAAGTTATCTTCTTTTCTTTGCATAAAAACTGCCATCAACAAAGCAGCCGTCAGTTGAAAAAACAAATAATGATTAATGTATCTTATCAAATAGATTAAAGGTGTCAGCGGACTGACTTTATCCATTAAAACTTGACTTTCTTCACTGTTTATACTTTTATCCATTAAAACGAAAGACGACATAAATTCTTTATCAATCACCTTTGTTAACAGGATAAAATAAAAAGAGAATATAAATGCAAAAATCAAAGCGGGAAAAACACCTGCATAGAAAGCTTGTAATAAGGGAAATTTATCCGAAACCTCGAAACTTTGCTTGTAGGCACGTATAGATGCATAAATGAATCCAAAACCTATTATCAATGTCAATATCTCAATGATGTTTTTGATATTGAGAGAAGCATCCGGAAAAACATATACCAACAAAACATGCGAAAGGACTTGCACCAGCGCAATTAAAATGCCCCACTTCAATGAAATACTTAATAACTTTTTCCTCATTACAAAATTTTTACAAAAGTACATTTTTTTGTAAAACCCTTTGAAATTATTTACAAAGATGGTTTATACTTTTCTTTTATGCAAACATTATTGTTTCAATACCTTATTCATTATTATTTACTTTTGAACTTTGATAGGCAGAAAACATTTTTTGATAATTACTTAACACATTTTCTATTTTATTTTTTTGCAATATTTTATCATTAATACATGAAGCATGGACAATGTGCATCCAACTATCATCTATAATTTGAATACAATCGTTATGAAATATTCTATTATCCTGATAAATATCGGCATTAAAATTTTGTATTCTGAGTGTGGTAGTAGGAGCAAACTGAAGTTGTTTAAAATTATAGTACTGATAAAGCCGGGTATAATTTGATCCCCCTGTATCAAAATATTCACTATGAAACACTTTTGGCGAAAAATTCATTTGAATATCTTTAATAAATGCATATTTATAAAAACAAAATCCCGCCCAAATATACCATCCCTTCTCTCTGTTACGAAGTGTTCCATACATATCCTGCTCATACAATTTACTTATTACATGATAGTTTTCAACTGGGAAAAGATCATGGTCAATAAAACCGAAATATTCGGGCTTCATAACATTAATAATATTATAAAATGCCCAATTCATGGCTGTTCCGTGAGAAAAACCGCCGCTTATTTTAGATATACAACATGAAATTATTTTAGGAACAGGAATATAAGTAATGTTCTGTTTATTACAAACATTTACCATCTCCTTGCGTTTTGCTTTTACAGATGAATTATCCACAATGATATGACAATAATTATCATCCTTTATAAACTCCTTCATAGCCTCTATTTGCTTTTGAATAAGGATTTCATCATTAAAAGCAACGGTTATAAGGAAAAGAGATTTTTGATTATTGTTTATTGAATGAAATTTGCTTTCCACATACGAGGATTTTATTTTCGTCCTTTTAATAACAAAAAACACTATGCTTCCGCAAAAGTTAAAGCGATAATAATTTTTTATCGTTTTATATATATCTTTTAATCTCTGATACAGACTTGTCTGTTTGAATTTCATGTTTACATCTTTTTTATTTCATTTTCAATGGCTGTAATAAAGCGAAACGACATGTCGTAAAGCATTTGTGCGGTTGTATCGGAAGCAGGAGCAAAACGTTCATATTCACATTGATTCAGCACATTCATACATTCATCTATCAGTTCGGGTTTTAAGTTGCGTTCTTCCAATTTCCGGCGGGTAGTATCTAAGGATAATTCCACCAATGGAATATGGAATTTATCACTGATATAGCCCCATAACGCCTGAGATATTTCAATATAAAACTGTTCGTTGTTTCCGCTTTTCATGTATTTCTCGGCTTTAAGCAAACGTTTACGTGCCAGTTTTGAGGCTTTTTTATCTTTTATTTTAGCTATATTTTTCTTGTTTTCGATTTGTTTCCTTAAAAGAATAACAAATAAAACGAAGCCGATAAAAGGCAAAAAAAGTAAAAGCCAATACAAGGGGGTTAAGAAGAAGGCATTATGTTTTGTTTTCAGTTGAGTATCCGTTGTTTTAATATAGCGAATGTCCGTTCCTATTATTTGTACGTTTTTCTTATTCGACGAACTGTAATATTGTCCTGCCTGTCCTTTTCCTTTTTCAACCTTTAACGATATTTCATCGGTTGAAAGGGAAACATATTGTTTTTTAGTTTTGTCATAATAAGAAAAAAAGGCTTGCGGAATGACAAACGCCCCCGGATTACGTGGAATGATAACATATTCAAAAGTACGTGAACCGGAAACACCGTTTGCTCCTTTTTGAATGTTATCCATAATATTGGGTTCATGTACATCAAAATCGGAAGGAAAAGTAATTTCGGGTGCTTCGATATGTTGCAGATTACCATTCCCACTGATGGTTATGGAAAAATTAGTAGCATTATCGGTCGATAGTTTATTTCTGCTTAAACTTGCTTTCATAGTGAAATTACCAACCAAACCGCTGAAATCGGCCGGTTTGTTTTTCGGTAATTCCTTCACATTTAACGTTACCGGATTTGATTTTAACTCTAATTCGATATTTTGCACCCTTCCTCCTCCGAAAAAAGGATCGTTAAAGAAAACATCCCAAGGATTATTACTTCTTTGCTGTTGTTGCATTACCACTTGAACAATGGTTTGCACTTCCAAGGGCGAAATGCTTAGTTTACCGGTTTTTTGAGGAAAAACAGCCACGGCATACAAATCCATAACCGTGTATTTTTTGCCGTTTATGGTTTCGGTGGTTCGTGCCGGTTCCGCCTCTTTATCGTTTAAATCGTACGTCCAAAAACCGGTACTGGACGGCAGTTTTCGAATGGATGCCTGATAACGTTGCGCCTGGGGACCTAAATAAAGTTTATATTGAATAATTACTTGTTCTTCTACATAAGGATTTGTATTGGAAACATTTGCTTTGATAAAAAAATCGTTTTTATCGAAGGTTTGATTTTGGGTGGACTGTCTTTGATTGTTGCCTTGCTGAGTTTGCTGTGAAGAAGAAGCTATTACTTGAATACGTACACTGTTTGAACGTACACCTTTTCCTTTTATATTAACAATAGCACCCGGAATGTCGAATGTACCTTCCTTATCTGCTTGCATAATATAAGTCCAAGAATAGGTGGAATTGCTGGTCATTTGTCCGTTAATAATTTGCATACTTGAACTTGAAGAAGTTTGAGGTCCGCTTAAAAGCGTAAACGCATTAGTTTTTGGTACATCTACACTCGAAATCCTTTCGTTGGAAGTATAAGTCAAACGAAAAGATTGCCCCACACCAACCTGATTGGGAGCAGAAGCTTTTACTTGAATATCTTGTCCACACAATGATGTACTTACAAAAATTCCGATAATCAATAAAACGATACTTTTCAAGCTTGTTCGCATATTTTTTCCCTTTTATGTCTTATTACCAATCTTTTTCTTGTTTAACGGTTTTTATTTTCTGCATTTCGGCTTCTTTCACCTTCTC
>MWCE01000223.1 GCA_002069895.1 Bacteroidetes bacterium ADurb.Bin234
TGCTAATTTTATCTTTTGCAAATTCCATTGTCATTCTGAATGTAACGAAGCAAAGTGAAGAATCTGTAACAATATTGGAATTTTTTATCGTACAATAATGATTTTTTTTAGTACTTTTGCTTCGAATTTAAAAGATAAACCATAATAAAAAAAACATAGATAATATGAAGAAAATAATCAGCATTTTATTTTTAACATCCATCCTCTTTTCCTGTCAAAGAGAAGGTGAAAGAGATTACAATCCTCAATCGGATGTTATATCCGAAACGGAAGTATTGAATTTAGAAGAAATATTTTTCTTATTGAATGTAAAGACTTCCGACTCTACTTATTTAGTGGTAAAATCCATTGATTCCATCCGCTTGTTTATAAACACCACTTTATGGTCTGTTTGCTCATCGGAAAGCATCGACACTACCTATGTCGATAAAAAAACATCCGGTAACAGATGGTATTCCGATAAAAAAATCAATTATTTGGTGGTAGCGCAAAAGAACATTGAAAAGCCCGAATTTGCCACCGCCGGCGACTATGCCGAATACCTCAACGCCATACATATACTCAAACCGGGAGAATATGCTTTGTTGATAGAATCGTTTAAAATTACTTTTAACGACAATACCTCCAAACGTTTCTATCCCTATGAATACAGTATTGTTACATTGGAAAAAAACCAAAGAAATCTTTACGCAGGTGAAATTGAATTAAATATTTATTAGTATGAAGACAAAATATATCATAGCCTTCGCGGCATGTTTGGTTTTATTTACCGCTTGTCATAAACCCGGTACGGTACAAGTTAAAAACGATATATCGGGAGTGAAAATTCGTGATGTCAGATGGGGGGATATTTATCTTGCCGGTGAATTACTCCCCGGACAAAGCTCCGATAAATATACAGTCGACTGGTTTACGGATGATTTACCCGCCACCTATAAGGTTTCATTTGTTATGACTGCTAACAACCAACAGGTGTATCTTGAAACTACAGAGGAATTTACCTTGGACGAAGACGATGAATTATTAATCGTATTGGATGATAAAACGAAAGTTAAAAACTAATCTTGAAAAGGATAATTCTTTTTTCCAAGAATACGCATTAGAAAAGGCTTAAATTCTTAATACACTTAATATGTAATTTTGGGCTATTGTTTTAAAATGCAAGATTTTTATACGTTAACATTTAAATTGAATCAGTCATATTAATAGATTGTTTGCATTTGACATTATGTTTCTACGTTTGCAGTAGCTTATTCTACTCTTCTTTGATAATGGCCTAAAACAGAATAAATATAAATAACTCCTTTTGTTTCATCCACACGATAAACGATTCTATTTTTTCCATCAATTTTTCTTGACCAACAACCAGCATAATCATCGCATAATGGCTTTGGATGTCCTATTCCCTTGTAAGGTGAATTAGATATGCTTTCCAATAAATTGTCTATTTTCTGAATCGATTTTTTATTTCCTGATTTTTTCCAATATCTAAACTGCTCTTTAGCATCATCGGTTATAAAGATTTCCATACATTAGCAGGATCAATTTTTGTTGTTTTACCTTCTCTAATTTGTTGCTCTCCTCTTTTCATTTTCTCTATAAATTCAGGATCAATTTCTTTTCGACATCGCTTAACATGTGTAATTTTCTCAAAAAGCGAACAAAAAAACTGGGAATTTTTCTTTTCCTCTTTCATTGCCATAGTTTCCATGATTTTATATTTTTATTTATTATTATTCATCTGGCGCAAAAATATAACAAATATATGATATACTCAACTAATTTCATAAAATTTTAAAGACATAAAACTTAACTAACACATTAAGTATATGTTAGTAAAAAATCAAACCCACATTATATATTAGGCTTTTTCCTGACTTCGATACTCGAAATTTTAGTAGTATTTTAAATAATTGATATGTAATACAATGTATTTTATAAGAAACTAAACTTATCAGGGACCATATCTTTTGAAGTAGCCTTTTCGACTAAAAAACATCGATAAAGAATAAATTCCTGAAACAAAAGGCGGAATTATATGTTATAATAACGTTTTATTTATAACAGCATTAATCTATGTGGCTACAATCAAATATAGGCGAATTGGCTGCTTTCGGCACCGCTATTTTCTGGACAATAACCGCCTTGGCATTCGAATCGGCCAGTTTAAAAGTCGGTTCTTTGTCGGTTAATATTATCCGTTTATGCATAGGCTTTATTTTCATTAGTATATTTACCTTTTTTTCAAGGGGATTACTATTTCCTACCGATGCCAACAGCATGCAATGGCTGTGGCTATCCCTTTCCGGATTGATAGGCTTTGTGCTGGGTGATTTATTTTTGTTTAAATCCTATACATTGATAGGATCCCGCTTTGCCATGTTGATAATGACATTGGTTCCGCCATTGACCGCCATCCAAGGTCGTTTGTTTTTGAATGAAACACTCAACGGATTTCATATACTGGGAATGAGTTTAACCCTTGCCGGTATCGCATTAGCTATTTTACAAAGAGATGCACTGACCAATGGCTTTACTTTCAAACTGTCGGTCAAAGGCACGTTGTTTGCCTTTGCCGGCGCTTTAGGACAATCGGGCGGTTTGATATTAAGTAAAATAGGCATGTCGAACAACTACAATCCCTTTGCCGCCACCCAAATACGAATTATTACCGGTATTATAGGATTTGTGATTCTAATTACTGTCTTAAAACGATGGAAAGGAGTTTTTACTTCTCTTTCCAACGGAAAAGCCATGACACGCATAGGCTTGGGCTCATTCTTCGGTCCGTTTTTAGGGGTTTCCTTCTCTCTTATTGCGGTTCAATACACACAAACAGGTATCGCTTCCACCATTATGGCTATTGTTCCCATACTTATTATCCCCCCTTCCATATTTATTTTCAAACAGAAAATTACCGTATGGGAAAGCATAGGCGCTTTTATCAGTGTGGCAGGTGTCGCTCTATTTTTTATCTTTTAATATTTCCCTATATAAAAGTATTTTTTCATACATTTGCAAAAGATTTTATTTCCTTCCAAGCGGATAAATAATAATAAAACCTCTTAAATTTAACAAAAGAAAACATATGTAATTTATTATATTAGTATACAATATGTAAGCATCCGCAAGGGAAAACAATATTTCATTAAAATTAAATATTATGTCAAAAACAAAAAAAATCCTTCAAAAGGTTAATCCTTTATCCAACAATAGCAAACACATATGGCAATTTTCACGTGTAGGCGGTGTTAACAGGGTGAATCTCGAATCGGGAAGCGATTTATGCTTTTTAGATCAATTAGACCAAAAACTATGGACTGCCTTAAGCTGTCCTACCCATGGTTTGGAAATTGACAGTAAAACCCTTTCGTTGATCGATTTCGATAAGGACGAACGCATAAGGGTTCC
>MWCE01000224.1 GCA_002069895.1 Bacteroidetes bacterium ADurb.Bin234
TGAATTGGGTTTGTTATATCCCGATCACAGTTTGCGTCCCAAGATGTTACATAACGAATCGCATAAGTTTGAATCAGCTTTTGTCAATGTAGATATCAAACCGAATCATTCCGTGATGCTTTCATCTTTGGCAGGCAGTAGGTTGGGGATATGGGTAGCCCATGGCGAAGGTAAATTTGATTTACCTTTATCAGAAGATAATTATTTTATCCCTATGAAATACAGCTATTCCGATTATCCGGCCAATCCAAATGGCTCGGCTTTTGATGCAGCGGCAATTTGTAGTCCCGACGGTCGTCATTTGGCCATGATGCCCCACCTTGAAAGAGCTATTTTCCCTTGGCAATGGCCTTATTATCCGAAAAAAAGAAAATCTGATTTTTTTTCTCCTTGGATAGAGGCTTTTGTCAACGCCCGATTGTGGATTGAAAAAACTAAGGGAAATCGATAAAAACACAAATTAAATATCTGAATATCTGCCATATTAAATCCGCAGCGGAAATTCATTTGTCTGTATTTCATATCCAATAACACACAAAAGCAGGTTTCTAACCTCAATTTTGTATTAGAGATTTGCTGATTTATAGGGAAATAACTTCAAAACATTCAAACATCCTTTACAGTTTTAAAAGATCTTAATTTGGGCTAATTGTAAAAATAAGTTCACGTTTTCTACGTTACATTTCGTAATAACACAAACACCTAAATAAAAATGAAAAAGAATCTTTTTGTATTTCTAAGTATTTTAATTATCGTAGCATTCACATCCTTATTCTATTCCAACAGCATAGGCATCAACTTATGTTTGTTTGAATTTTTAATCATTCCGTTAATGATTTATGTTAACAAACCGGTCAGGTTTAATTACCTATCAATTATACTGTTGATAGCAACCTTTTTGACTGCTTTTATGACCGTAATCATTCACACTCCCTGGACTATCAGCATAAATATCCTATTGCTTTTAACATTAAGTACTGCTTTAATGTATTCCGGTTTTCGTTCTTATGTTCATGTGTTTATAGAATCAATAATTCGTCTGTTTACGGCTCATTTCCCTGCTTTAAGTGTGCACAGAAAAAGAAGAAAAACAAGTAGTAAATCCGGACAAATGTTTAAGAAACTGTTTTATTACGTTTTTATTCCTTTGGTATTATTAGTATTCTTTTTGATATTATATCTAAGTGCCAGTTCGTCTTTTTACCAACAAATCGAACCATTGGTAACTGCACTAATTCAATGGCTTGAAACCTTCAACCTCAAAATATTATGGTATATCATAGCAGGTTTTTTGATAGCGAATATAGCTTTACGAAAAGTACGTCCGGTAGGACTGTATCAACACGACCGTCTTTCGGGCGATCAACTCTTACGGAGGCGGAAAAAACAATATTATTCTTATTTAAGGACAAGTACATTAAAGATGCAATACTTTTCGGCTGTAATCATATTCAGTGTTTTAAATGTGTTGATACTTTATTTTAACATCATAGATATTGTTTATGTTTGGTTTTTCCAATGGGATGGTAGCTTTCTGAAAGAATTTGTGCATGAAGGTACATGGGTGCTTGTGTTCTCCATTTTCCTCTCGGCCATGATGGTGCTTTATTTCTTTAAGGGGAATCTTAATTTTTATTCGCGTAATAAATGGCTCAAACGATTAACTTACTTATGGATAGCTCAGAATGTGTTTATGGCTTTATCCGTTATCATACGCAATTATTGGTATATGCACTACTTCGGTTTAGCTGATAAGCGTATAGCTGTATTTTTCTTCTTAACGCTTACACTTATCGGTTTAATAAGTGTTTTTATTAAAATCAACCGTCTTAAAAGCACTTTCTTCCTATGGAGAATCAACGCTTTTGCTTTGCTACTGGTCTTGGTTTTTACCGCTTGCATTAATTGGAACACTTTTATAGCACGTTATAATTTTGCACATTACAATCAATCGTTTATAGAATATAAATTCCTTGCCGGTCTCGACGATTCGGCTTTGCCTTTCACTTTAAAAACCGATACGGAATTAAATCATATCGATTCGGTTCAACAAAACACTATGCCTTTCAACACCCATATGGATTATTTCTGGACAGGTAAAGAATATCAAAAGGTGATGCAAAGTAAGAAAACAAAATTCATAAAACGCTATCAAACACTGAATTTTCTTGAATGGAATGTAGCGGATTATATCACTTACCAACGATTAAAAGAATAAGCAAACGGCAGAAATAAAAGCTGTATTTTGAGTCTTATTTTCTATGTTTACAGTAACCCTGTAATACTTTCTTTATAAGGATCTTTTTGGTGTTCTTCCCATTGTTTCTTAACTTTATCCAAGCTATTATTGGCATAGCAATACACACAAGCATGCAGGCATGTGTTGTATTGTCCGATATCTTTACTCGCAATACATCCGCAATATTTGCGTTGCCCTTTATCTTTTATGCTTCCAACAATTTCAGTTAAGCCGAAAATATTTCTTTTAAGCCCGATATGTTCCATTAACAAAGTGTCATCGGAAAAGTGACGAATTATTAAATTATCATCGATACATTTATTATGCTCAATTCCAAAAGAACTTAAATCCACTGCTTCGCAACAACTTGTAAGCTTGTATTTCCACTTTTTGTTTAAATTGGAAAGACCTTTAGCAAAGGCAAGCATGTCATCCTTGTTAAACGAACGATATGCTATATCATGCTTTTGCATATTGCGTTTCACTTTCACATAGGAATCGATATCTGCAAAACTAAAAACCAATTTTTCCGTATATTCCTGTAAATCATTACCGATATTTTCAATTTTAAGCAATAAATCATCAATATCAATGCTATCGGTAAGTAATAAAGGATCAAATCGCCATATTGTCTTTCCTTTACCCATACGACGGCTTAAATCTTTGAATAAAGCAATACGTTTTTGCAAAGAAGGAAGTCCGGGTTCAAATCCTTCGTTTTCATAATCGTTTAAAGTGAAATGCAGGTAAACATGCATTCCTCGGGCCTGCAATTCAGGTAAATAGGATAGGAGAGGCTCCGGATTCTTCGACCAAAACACTATCAAACGTGTCTTGGTAAAGGACACATAAGTCTTTTTTCGATTAAAAGGATTTATCCACAATGCATAATTGCGTTTCAAGCGATGCATGAACCAATCCATATAAAAAGCAGGAATATCGGTTGCACGGCTGGCCGAAACAATGAGCGGTTCCAAAGCTTCAATCCGTTCACCTTTATCGTTTACAATAACTCCTTTTGAAATCATGGTGCAAAATTACATAATAAGTTCGGATGTGAAGGGAAAAGAAAAAAAAGAACGATTCATTCGAAGCATAAGGAAAATGTTTATGCAAATTTATGTACTTTTGCATCTCATAAAATAACTATAAAACAATTTAAAAAGAGCTCACATTGAGTAATATATTTGACGAATTAAACGAAGATCAACGTCGGGCGGTGCAATATACCGAAGGAGCTTCATTAATCATTGCCGGTGCGGGTTCCGGCAAAACCAGGGTGTTAACCTACCGCATTGCTTCTATGATTTCAAAGGGTATCAGTCCTTTTCATATTTTGAGTTTGACTTTTACCAATAAAGCAGCAAGAGAAATGAAAGGCAGGGTGATGGAGTTGTTGGGCAATACCATGGCTAACAATGTGTGGATGGGAACTTTCCATTCCATTTTCAATAAAATCCTACACATCGAATCCGATTATCTCGGTTTTTCTTCCCGCTTTTTGGTTTACGACAACAACGATTCTAAAAGTTTAATTAAAGCCATTATCAAAGAAAAGCAACTCGACGACAAACGTTATCGTCCCGGGATGGTCTGTGCTATGATTTCCAGTGCAAAAGCCAATCTAATCTCTCCCGATGATTACAGGCAAAACAGCATCATTGCCGCCGATAACAAAGCCAAAAGATTGGAACATATGGGAGAAATTTATGCCGCATACAACCATCGCTTGCAACGTGCCGATGCGATGGACTTCGACGATTTGCTGTTTAATATGTATATCTTGCTCCGTGATTTCCCCGAAATGCTTTATAAATATCAACATAAATTCAAGTATATATTGGTTGATGAATATCAAGATACGAATTATGTACAATATCAAATCATTAAGAAATTAGCCGCTTTGCATGAAAATATTTGTGTGGTGGGCGATGATGCCCAAAGTATATATGCATTCAGGGGTGCCAATATTCAGAATATATTGAATTTCAAAGACGACTATCCCGACCATCAGCTCTTTAAACTAGAACAGAACTACCGTTCGACCAAAAACATTATTCAAGCAGCCAATTCGGTCATAAAACACAATGAAAAACAAATACCTAAAATAATTTGGACAGCCAATAAGGAAGGAGATAAAATAAAACTCTTATCGGCTGTAAACGAAACAGAAGAAGCACAAATGGTGGTTGCTTCTATCATAAAAAACAAACAAAACCACAATTTGTCACATAATGATTTCACGATTCTATATCGCACCAATGCCCAATCCCGTCCTTTTGAGGATGTGTTAATGCGGGCAGGTATTCCTTATCGTATTTATGGCGGAATGTCGTTCTATCAGCGTAAAGAAATTAAAGATGTGTTAGCGTATTATCGTTTAAGCGTGAATTTCAAAGACGATGAATCCCTTCGGCGGATTATCAATTATCCGGCAAGGGGAATAGGATTAACAAGCATGGAAAGAATCATGGTTGCCGCTGACGAAGCATCCTGCTCGCTCTGGGAAGTAATTGAAAATTTAGATACATTCAACCTAAACATAAATATTGGCATTCAAAAGAAGATAGATGATTTTGTTCAAAAAATCAAAAGCTATCACAGTTTACTTGAAACAAAGAATGCCTTTGAATTAGGAAAATATATTGCCGATACCAGCGGCATCACCCTCGACCTGAAACAACAAGAGGAAGATAAAGAAAGATATGAAAACCTCGGTGAATTGTTTAACGCCATGAAAGATTTCATCGAACGTAAACCCGAAAATAACTTTGATATGGAGACAGGGGAGGATTTGAGTGATTATTTCCCTTCCTTAGACAGGTTTTTGAATGAAGTAGTACTCATGACCGATGCCGATGAAGAGGATAAATCGGATAGTAATAAATTGAAACTCATGACCATTCATGCTGCCAAAGGATTAGAATTTCCATATGTATATGTTGTAGGAATGGAAGAAAATATGTTTCCTTCATCCATGGTACAATCCCAAGCCGAGTTTGAAGAAGAACGTCGATTGTTTTATGTCGCTATCACCCGCGCCAAACAGTGTTTAAGTATTTCTTTTGCACGAAGTCGGTTTATTTTCGGAAATATAAATTTCGGTCGTCCAAGTAGTTTTCTTTTTGAAATTGATAAGGCATTATATGATAATGTTTCTTTATTGAGTGAAGGTGCCTTTTTTGGAAATCGACCGTCCGACAATCAATTTGACCAGCCAAAAAAGATTTTATCCAAACCTATTGCACAAAAGTTGGCAAATCAAATAGTAAAACAACCGTCCAAACATTTGAATCTCGGTAAAGAAATAACCAATGCACATGAATTAAGTCAAGGATTAAAAGTGTTTCATGATAAATTTGGGATGGGTGAAGTTGTTGAAATTATTGATGATAATGTAAACAGCAAAACAATCATTCGGTTTGAACAATATGGTACCAAAACGATGTTACTTCGTTTTGCCAAGTTAAAACCTATATTATAAATAAGAACGTTTCTATGGAAATAGGTGTTATCATTGCATTAATCATTTCCGGTCTTATTGTAGGGTTTATCAATACCCTTGCCGGTGGCGGAACCATTATTTCCATGACATTGTTTTTGATGTTGGGATTACCTCCCGGTGTTGCCAATGGAACCAATAGGATTGCTGTTTTTCTTCAAAATTTGGTTTCGGTATCCACTTTTAAAAGAAAAAAAATATTAGACATCCCAAAATCAATTAAATATGTTATCCCTGTTGTC
>MWCE01000225.1 GCA_002069895.1 Bacteroidetes bacterium ADurb.Bin234
ATTCCGTACCATGCATGCCTATTCCGAATACCTGCAACCATACATATATCAAAAGAATAAATTAAAAGAAGGCGGCAAATTCGCCGACGACTTCCGCATCTCCACCTGGGGACGCTTTCTGCGTAAATTATGGTTAGACGAGCTGCCCATGCTCATCAATTTACTCAAAGGCGAGATGAAGCTGGTAGGTGTCCGACCCCTCAGTCCGCATTATTTCAGCCTCTATACTCCCGAAATGCAAGAGCTGCGCATCAAAACAAAACCCGGCCTACTGCCTCCTTATTATGTCGACATGCCCAAAACCTTGGAAGAAGTACAAGCCAGCGAAATGAAATACCTTTACGCTTACCTACAATCACCCCGCAAAACAGATTGGAAATACTTCTGGAAGATTATATGGAACATAGTGTTTAAACGAAAGAGAAGCGAATGAAAACAATTAAAAATTAAAAAAGTTCTCAGTTTTCAGTTCTCAGTTCTCAGTCTTTTTTTCGTTCCGAAAAAATTAAGTTTTAGGATGTATAACAAAATCAATGTATAATAATATTCTTAATATTTTGTAAGTAATTATCTTAAGGTAAATTCATTAAGATTAATTAAATTTAAAAATAATAGTATTGTGGTTCGAATCAACGCATTGACAATTGACAACTGAAAACTGAAAACTGACAACTGAAAAACCAATTCGTAATGATTCACTTAATTTTTTATCCATCTGTGTGTAATTGGATAATTTCATGTATATTTGCATCGGAATTTTAATAAAAAATATAGAGTCGCACTGACATGAGATTTTCAAATATATCTAATGATTTTAATAGTTATCAGCAACTAATTACTTTTTACGAAGAGAATAAGGATGAGTTTTTTTTAAATATTCAGTTAGATATAAATAATTTTTTCTGTGCTAATGTAAGTGCAGTTTTGGGAGCAATATTAGACAAATTAATCCTTAACGCAAATAATATACATTTTAGAAGCATAGATGATAAAATTAAAGAAATACTAAAAAAGAATGATTTTCTGAGTTTCTATGGCTATAATAGTGAAGTAGATATCCATAATACAACCATTAAATACAAAAAGATTTTACCAACAGATGGAAAGTATTTTGTGAATTATATTGAAAAAGAACTGATTGATTCTAATTTGAGTATTCTCCCAAGAATGTCAAAAGGAATAAAAGAGGGTATTATAGAAGCTATATACGAAGTATTTGTCAATGCTCAAATACATAGCCAAACAAAATATATATATTCTTGCGGTCAATTTTTTCCTGGTAGTAATGAATTGTTTTTTACATTGGTTGACACGGGAATAAGCATTAAAAATTGTGTTAATAAAAGATTTAAATCAAATTTGACTTCTGTCCAAGCAATAAAATGGGCTTTGGTTGATAGAAATACCACAAAAGAACATATAACAGGTGGAATAGGATTAGCATTATTGAAAGATTTTATAAAAAACAATAGAGGGTTAATGCAGATAATAAGTAATGATGGATATTATTCTCTCGATGATGGTCGAGAAGTTTATAAATTATTTGCAGGGCAATTTCCGGGAACTGTTGTTACCATTAAATTTAAAACAGATGATAAACATCATTACTCCTTAAAAAATGAAAAGGATATAAATTTTGAAAATATATTTTGAGATGGAAAAGAAAACTATAACCATAAGTGTTTATAACATTATTGCCGATAAAACAGCAATGGATGTTGACCAAGGGCAAAAAATATTTGAACGTATTGATAAAGCATTCAAAGAAAGCTTGTATATTGATGTGTCATTTCAAAACATCGAACTAATAACTACTGCTTTTCTTAATACTGCCTTTGGGCAGTTATATAGAGATCATAAGGAAGATTTCATAAGAGAACATCTAAAAACATCAAACCTAACAAATTCAGGAATGATTAAATTAAAAAAAGTAGTGGAAACGGCTAAACTCTATTATAAAGACCCTAAAGCCCTTGAACAAAGTATTAAAGATATTTTAGAGGATTAGTTATGGCACGAAAATATAGATTAGATGAAATACATACATTGAAAAATATGGATATATTTTTCGACACCAATGTTTTGATTTACATATTCTGGCCTACGGCTTCTTATGTTTTTGAAACTAACTATTCAAAAGCATTGCGTAATTTGCAAAAACAAAAAAATAAATTATATATAAGTTTTATTGTAATTTCTGAGGCAATAAACAGGATGTTAAGAATAGAATATAAAAAATATACTAATTACGAGAGATTTAAAGATTTTCGTCATTCCTATGATGGCCGACAAGCATTAGATGATATTTATACAATCGTCAAAAATGATATATTGAATAGCTTTGAAATTATGGATAAAGCATTTAATAAAGAGGAAATAGAGAATCTCTTAGAAATGGAAGATGCAGATATTAATGACTTAGCCATAGAAAGTATTTGTAAGGAAAATAATATGATATTATTAACAAACGATAGCGATTTTAAATATGCTGATATTGATTTACTAAGCTGTAATAATAAACTTTTCTAAGGATAATGAGAAGAAGTCTTAAGTCGCAGGTCGCAAGTCGGAAGACAACAAGCTGTCAGTTTTCAGTTCTCAGTTTTCAGTTATCAGTTATCAGTTTTCAGTTCTCAGTTTTTTTCGGCACGAAAAACCATTCATAATTCATAATTCATAATTCATAATTTGTCTTGCGACTCTTTCTAATAGCTTTTTAAAACTAACACCTAAAAATAATGTCGAATAGTTTAACCCTTATCGAAAATCAACAAACAGAGTTTAAATTATCTTTTCAAGAAAAGGTAATTGAAACGTTAGTTGCTTTTGCCAATACTTCGGGAGGTACTGTTTATATTGGCGAAAGTGATAAAATTATAGTAAATCAAAATGGTGAGTGGAAATGGATTAGTTATTCTAATTTTATTCCGAAACAAACTACATAAGAATATCAACCTAAGTAAAACTATTTCATTTCTATGTATAAAATTATAAAATAAACATATAAACATGAAACACCGAGTTCGATCAACGCATAGAAATTCCCGAATATCCCGGCATGCAGTTTATGTTTAGAAGTACCCCGCAAGGTTTTTTTTCGGAATTGGAATATAAAGTGCAAAAAATAAGTGTTGAGAATATAACAACTTTTAATGAGGAATTAAATGACGGTGTAAATGACGGTGTAAATGACGGTGTAAATGACGGTGTAAAGATCATCTATAAATTGATTCAATCTTCACCGGGTATAAATACAACACAAATTTTAAAAGAAATAGAAGTCTCAAAAAGAACGTTAGAGAGATGGATTAGGGAATTGCGAAAAAGAAATATCATAGAATTTAAAGGAGCTCCCAAAACCGGCGGCTATTACATTGTGTCAAAAAATCCAATTAAAAATTAAGAAATAAATGTCTTAAGTCGCAGGTCACAAGTCAGAAGACAACAAGCTGTCAGTTATCAGTTATCAGTTTTCAGTTCTCAGTTTTTTTCGGCACGAAAAACCATTCATAATTCATAATTCATAA
>MWCE01000226.1 GCA_002069895.1 Bacteroidetes bacterium ADurb.Bin234
TGGTAGCGGAAATGCATATGCCTTATATATTTATAACAATTCCAGTTCATATCAGCCGGTATTAAAAAACAATAATTTAGTTTGTGGAGGAGGAACTTCATCTTATCCTATCTATTATAATGGGAACTATAGCACTTCCTACTTCACGGTTGATTATAACAACTATTACTGTAGCGGTTCCTACATCGCATATGCAGGTAGTGCTATATCAAGTTTAGCAGCCTTGCAAAGTGCCACCGGACAAGATGCCAACTCAACAAATGTTGATCCGGCATTTTCATCTCCTACTTCAAATTTAACTCCTTCAAATTGGTCAAAATGTCCGATACTTGCCGAAGTTCCTATGGATATAAATGGAGGGTATCGTTTGGGATTAACTTATAAAGGATGTTACACTGCCATATTCGATAGGGATGCCGCTTTAGCGGAATTTGTTGGAATCGGTCCGCGTTCAACTGCAGGATCAAATCCTATATATGTAAGAATTATTAATGTAGGGAGGAATACTTTAACAAGTGTCAGTGTTCAAGCATCTGTAGACGGAGTTACACAAACAGCCATTAATTTAAGTGGATTATCATTACCACAATATAAAGATACCGTAATAAATATCGGTACTTTCATCGCCACTATTGGGTCAACAACACAAATCATGGCTTGGACCTATGCTCCTAACGGAAGCAGCGATCAAAATGTATCGAATGATACGATTAATATCTCAACAATAGGTTGTGTTATGGTTTTAAACGGCACCTATGATGTTGGTGGCGGAAACAACGATTTTTCAACATTAAACGATGCTATAACTGCCTTGACCAATTGCGGTGTATCAGGACCTGTTGTTTTACGATTGGCCTCTGGAACCTATAATTCACTAAGCTCAATTTCAGGAACTTATTTTAATACAAATGAAATCAACACCGTTACCTTTACTTCTTTAAATGGAAATGCAGACAGTGTTATAATTGGAAATGCTTCCGGAGCCGCATTGACTTTATCGGATGCTAAACATTTAATATTCTACAAAGTTACCATAGGAAACAATAATACTACTTATGGTGTTACGTTTACCAGTACAAATGAAAATATTGAATTTAATCAATGTAATATAATCTCCAATCCAACTACAACAAGTAGTAGTTACGCTTGTGTTTATTATAATAATACTTCTGGCTCAACAAAAACATTAAAGAAAGTTCGATTTATTAAAAATAATATAAACGGTGGTTATTATAATTTCTACATGAATTATGCAGGTTCTAGTTCGAGCGATATGTCAAATATGACAGTAACTATTGATAGTAATATAATGCAAAATTCATGTTATTATGGCATTTATTCTAATGAATATGCTTACTATTCAAGCATATCTTATAATACGATTACCTCTCGTTTATCTGGATCGGTTTCAAGTACATGGTATGGAATTTATTTTAATTGGGATCATGCTGTAAATAAAATAGTAGGTAATAAAATAAAATCAACCAACACCAGTATTTCAAATCCTTATGGTATTTATATTTATTATTATTTAAATAATACTGGTACTAGTAATCGTGAACCTTTGATAGCAAATAATGAAATCATACTTTATTCTGCAAGTAGCAATTCCGGTTTGTATTTATTTTATCCGTATTCCAATGTTCAGATACTACATAATTCAATCTATATGTACGGGACAGGTAGCCCTTATGCTATGTATAATTACAATGGAACTACAAGCTATCGTCCGGTTATAATGAATAATATTTTTGCGACTTCAGCAGGAACAACAGCGTATCCTATTTATTATAATGGTAACTATTACGACATTAATTATTTTAACGTTGATTACAATAATTACTATAGTACAGGCTTGTATGTAGGTTATGCCGGAGGAGCAATTAACACCTTGGCTGCATTACAAAATGCCACGCGACAAGATGCAAACTCATTAAACATGAATCCATATTTTATAACTCCTTTAGTGGATTTGCACACCAATGGTGATGAAATGTTAGTAGATCCTTTAACACAAGTTCCGGCCGATATTAATAACAATGCTCGTACACCGATTACCAATATGGGTTGTTATCATGATTTTGAACCTGAAGATGTTGATGTAAAATTGTTAACAATTGTAAATCCTGTTAACGCTGTTGCAAGCGGTCAATCATCCGATTTGATTGTAAAAATTAAAAACTTCGGATTAAACACTATCGATTCTGTTAAGATACACTACGTTGTAAATGGGATAGAAAGCGTGTTTGATTGGTACGGTAGTTTAGCGTATAATACCAACAGTCCAAATATATTATTAGGCAATTTTATCCCAGTATCAGGCATCAATACTATAACCGTATTCACCACAGATCCTAATGGCACTCAAGATGAAAACACTAAAAACGACACCATCTCCATTACCGTGTTCGGATGTGATTCATTATTGAATGGTGTTTACAGCGTCGGACCAAACGGCGATTTCCTTAATGAAAGAGCCGTTATGATGTCTTTGCAATATTGTGGTATTAACGGACCTGTTGAATTTCATTTTATCTCAGGAAATTACGGTCAATTAAACTTTAATAATCCTATTATGGGTTCAAGTGCTACCAATACCGTCCTATTCACTTCAGCCGCAGGATATGCAGCAAGTGTTAGTTTCATTGCCACCAGCGGTCCAGCACTTACTTTAAACAATATTAATAATGTTTTCTTCCGTAATGTTACTCTTGACGGAACCGCTACTAACCACGGTATTGAATTGCAAGGAAGTTGTTCCAATATCGAATTCTATGCTTGCCATATTAAATCTAATACAACCACAACCACCTCTCCTTATTCCGCTATTTACCGAAATGGTATGTCAGGCTCAAATAGTTTAAGTGATATACGTATCATTAAAAATAATATTAGCGGTGGTTACTATAATATTTATTGGTATTATGGTGGTGGTGGTAGTAGTTATATGGGTAATAACTGTATTATTGATAGCAATGTTTTCACCGATGCTTATTATGGAGCCATTTATTTCAATAATGGGTACACCAACTTTAACAGTATTTCTTATAACAACATAAGTTGTAGATCGCAAAATCAGAGCAGCAATTTCTATGGGATGTATTTCTCCTATTATAACAACATTGATAATCTTATAGGAAATAAAATTCATATCAGAAATAGTGCCATTTCTTACGCATATCCAATCTATGTTTATTACTATAATAACAATACTAATAACTCATACGGTCCTATGTTAATTGCAAACAATGAAATCATTGTTGAAGCAGGCAATTATTGTGAAGGTGGTATTAATATTTATAACTATAGTCCGGCTGAAGTGATTAACAACTCTATTCATGTTTCGGCAACATCAAGGGCTTATGGATTAAGATTATATACCAATAATTCATCATATCCCATAGTAGCACAAAACAACAATATCTTCACCATGAATGCATCCAATAATTATCCGCTCTATATTGAACAGGCGAGTCAAATGCCATATATAACATTAGACTATAATAATTATGCAAGCAATGGAAATTATGTAGGTTTAGTGGGTGCAAGTCATTTATCATTAGCTTCTTTGCGTTCAGCTACACTTCAAGACACGCATTCCGTTGCCATTCAACCCAATTATCTGGATTTGAATACAAGTCTGGAACTATTGGATTACAGTGGTATAGTTTGTGCCAGATATCCGGCAGTTATGACCGATATTAATGGATTAACACGTAAAATGTTAACCCCTATGGGTGCCTATACTATCGACATTTATGAAGGTTATAATATAACTGCAAATGCTATAGTTGAACCCGTTAACACATCGGATGTATTTTGTTATCAGGATTATGCTTCAGTCAGACTGGCCATACAAAACACCGGAAGTTATTTAATCGACTTTTCAGCCCTTCCATTATCCATGCATATTGAGGTTACAGGTGCTATTTCTTATCAATATGATACGGTTCTGATTATTGGAGGTGTAGCGGCTACTCAAAGAGACACATTCACTGTTACCGATTTTCTACCGGTTTCTTCCAACGGCATTTATAATATCAGGACATGGATATCTTTAAATGCCGACACATTATATGATGACGATACCGTTGAAACAGTTTATTCAATCGATAAAATAGTGCTTCCTTATAGTATTAATTTCAACACCTACCCCAACGGATTAATACTTAAACAAAATGCAGGCATTTGCCAATGGTCTGTACAACAAGGTAGCGGCACAAATCCAGTGATTTCTCCATCACATGGAACCGGTCGACTGGAATTCAATTCATCCATAGGAAAAGGATCTGTATCTACAGCAACACTTCAACCCATTAATTTGCGTGGAACATCTAATCCTAAATTGGAGTTCTGGTATGCTCACGACAATGCGCCGGGACGTGACTATACGGATGTAAAAATATCTATTGATGGTGGTTATACCTATAGATCCATATTAAACATTCAAAGGTTTAATCCCAACTATACTACACCGGGATTTGCTCATTATAATATTGATTTATCGGCCTATGCAACTTATTCATGTGTAATCATTGCTTTTGAAGCAGGTAGTTTCGGTGGTGGAGATCAAAATATTGATAGTATTTGCGTAATCTCAAGCGAAGACCTTGCCTTAGATTTAATTACCACTGAACAATATGATTTTGTTGCTTGTGAATTAAACAATCAAACATTAGCTGTTACGCTAACGAATTTAACATCCCAAGACTTTAATTTCACAACTAAACCTACACAAATTGATGTTACGGTTAGCGGAGCTGTTAGCAAGCAATATACCATTCATTTAACTTCCGGCTATGTGTATGGAGATTCGATTGAGACCTTTATTGTAGACACCGCTTTTGATTTCTCTACAAACGGGACATATAATATCTCTGCCGTTCTAAAATCAATTGATGACAATA